>NZ_JBALOZ010000099.1:0-17143 GCF_036965125.1 Bacillus sp. JJ1503 | reverse complement strand
TATCAGAAGTGTGTATTAGACTAAAGAAATTTAGTAAAAACATGGGACATAGTAAAACATTAACATCTTTAAAATGGGGATTTTCGTAAACAATATTAATGCTCCAAAAAAAAATACTTTTACGGGAATCGTAAGAACTTTGAGCCCATTTCAAAAGCTTTGCTCCGAAATGCCTCAAATAAATCTTTGTTTCCTTAGAAAGTCAGGCTGCAACATGGGGAAACGAATGTTTCCATATTTGAAAGCGAGGGATTTGGATGGCAGATCAAGAACGTGATTACGAGGATTATGATCTTCGTCATAGCGAGAACATTGGCGAAAAGAACCAATATGGAGCTGCGGATTATAATGAAGAAACCTCTGCTGAGATTGCTGCACCTATTTCATTTGACAGGGGTAGAACAAATACAATAAATGAGAGAGATAATGAAGCGGAAACAGCGGGAAGAGGAATGGGGATTGCTGCATTAGTTCTTTCCATTATCTCTTTGTTCGTATTCCCAGTCTTATTTGGAGCAACGGGTATTGTACTTGGGTTCATCGCGCGGCGCCGGGGAGCTTTAAGCTTAGGGAGCTGGGCAATTGGCATTGGGGTAGTATCCATTATTGTAGGGATGTTTATCCTTCCATTTTTTTAACATAATCAAATTTAAATGAAAGAAGAGGGTGACTTAGTCACCCTCTTCTTAGTCTTGCTTTACTGTTTCAGCATTCTTTTTTTCTTCTTCTTGTTTAGCAAAGTATTCAGCTGCAATTTTATCGATTTCAATTTTTAATTCTTCGACCATCGTTTCTTCAGGGACTTTCCGAACAATTTCCCCTTTACGGAATAGAAGTCCTTCTCCTCTAGCGCCGGCAATACCGATATCTGCCTCACGTGCTTCACCTGGCCCGTTTACCGCACAGCCAAGGACTGCTACTTTTATTGGTGCTTTGATTTTCTGGATATATTCCTCAACCTCGTTCGCAATGCTGATTAAATCAATTTCAATTCTGCCGCATGTAGGGCAGGAAATTAATGTTGCAGCATTAGAAGATAATCCAAATACCTTTAATAATTCACGAGCTACCTTGACTTCTTCAACAGGGTCTGCACTTAAAGAAATACGGAGTGTGTTTCCAATTCCTTTATTGAGAATAACACCGAGACCAGCTGCACTTTTCACAGTACCCGCAAAAAGAGTACCGGATTCTGTAATTCCAAGATGCAGTGGATAATCAAATGCCTTTGCGGCTTTTTCATATGCTTCTATAGCTAAATTAACATCAGATGCCTTCATTGAAACGATAATATCATGGAAATCCAGATCCTCAAGAATTTTAATATGGTGAAGTGCGCTTTCAACCATTCCATCTGCAGTTGGATAACCATATTTTTCAAGAATTTTTTTCTCTAATGAGCCAGCATTTACTCCGATTCGGATTGGGATCCCTTTTTCTTTTGCGGCTTTTACAACCGCCTCTACTTTCTCACGCTTTCCGATATTTCCAGGATTGATTCTTATTTTATCAGCTCCGCCTTCAATGGCCTTCAGAGCAAGCTTATAGTCAAAATGAATATCAACAACGAGCGGAATGTTTATTTGCTTTTTAATATCTGCAATGGCGTTTGCAGCCCTTTCATCCGGACAAGCTACACGTACGATCTGACAGCCAGCTTCCTCTAAACGTTTAATTTCAGCTACAGTAGCCTCGACATCATGCGTTTTAGTTGTTGTCATGCTTTGGATAAACAGCTCGTTACTGCCGCCAATCGTTAATGGTCCAACCTTAACTGGACGTGTTTTTGTACGATGTATGATTTCACTCAATGGAGATTCGCTCCTTCTATTAACAGTTCTCAATAATACTTTTTTTCTAATCCATTGCTATTGTATCAGTGTTTCATTGATATTGACAAGAATGATGGTTTATCCAGCAGTGGTAAATTTTTAACTTCATTCAGCAGAAGTCAGCTACTTGTTATGTAGGAAATGACTGCCAAAAGGTATCCAATTTAAGCTGGAGTCAAATTCCCGACTGAATGAAGTTAAAGCCTCCGGCGGATGCCTCAGATTTTTTAGTGGAAATTTATCGAGCGGAGATCGATAAAAATCTGGGCGCAATTTCACCGAGGTGAAATTGATGTTTAGTTACGATAATCAGGAAACTTATAAATGTAACCGGATTTAATTTTTTCCGGACTTAAGCCATTATTTAAAATTTTAAAATCAGAAATGACTTTGGAAATAGAAACAGAAAGCGGAGCATTTATGTTTTTTTCTACAAGCGATAAAACTGTATCACCTGATGAAACTTTTTTTTCAAAATAGGGCAATAAAGTTTCATTCTCCGCCATAGCTTCAATAACTGGTTCATCGACAGTAGGAATAGGAAGGGTTCCCTTAGTTAGGTCAAAATATATAACATAAATAACAAGGACTGATAGTAGAAAAAGGGCAAGACGTTTCATATAGGAAAACCTCCGGAATAAATAAGCTGTTTACCAAATATGTATGCTTGTACAAAAAAAATAGAACTTTAGTTGGAAAAATTAATGGAAATATTACTAACTCTTTACAATTTCTTAATACTTCTCTGCCATAATGAAATTGATTTTGGAAGGGGGAAATTATTTGTTAGTGGGGAAGATTCAAGCTGCAACACGAACATTATTAGCAAAAATTACTCTGCAAACAAGACTGCTTGTTCTCATCTTAGGTTTGCTCCTATTGACCGTTTCATCTATAGCATATATCTCTTACGGAAAATCAAAGGATACGGCAGTAAATTTAATTGAACAGAGATTGATTAAAGAAGTAAAATCGATTTATGATTTATCTCAAAATCTCATGCTTATCTATGTAGGCAATGAAGACAAGTTTAATAAAAAAATGAATCAGGTGATAAAAAGCCAGGATGCTGGGCTTGCACAAGATGGGCTAAGCGGGAGCTTTTTCTTAGTTAATGAAAAAGGAGCCACTCCATTCCAAATTAGTAAAAATACGAAGATCAAATTTTCCCAATCAACCATTGATAAAATAATGAAAAAACAAAATGGACTCATTCATCAAAATATTGACGGAGACGATTACACTATTTCATTTCAGTCCGTTCAGGAGCTAAAAGGAATTTATGTCATTGCTATCCCGCAAAGTCAATATTTAAAAGAAGTGAATGAAATGGCCAAATACATAATAATTGCAGTCATCATAAGTCTTTCTATTACCTCAGTTATTGTTATTTTATTAGTAAGAAATTTAACAAGTCCATTATCAAGGCTGAGAGAGGTTATGAAGGAAGCACGGAATGGAAATTTAGATGTTCGAGTGAAGGCAAACACAACAACACCGGAAATTACCTCTCTTATCAAAAGCTTCGATGCGATGATTAAACAAATGAGCTCGCTTTTATATAAAATAACGGCCACTACTAGGGATTTATCAGAAACAGGCGGAGATCTGCAACAAATATCTGGTGAGGTAATGGTGGAAAACGAGCAGTTGATGAGGGCGATTCAAATTGTGAAATTGGGTGCTGAACAAACGGCCAGCAGTTCAGATAATAGTATCCAAATGTTTCAAAGTATGAGAGATGCTATTAATAATATTTTTGAACAAATGAAGGAAATCATGAATAAAACACAATCCATGAATGAATCAGCTCATGATGGAGAATTGAGTGTCGAGAATCTTATTCAAGCGTTTAATCACTTGAGCGATGAATTCAAAACCGTTTCCGCTACCGTTCAGGAGGTGAAGGAACATTCAGCATCAATAGCTGAAATTGTTACGTTTATCCAGCAGATGGCGGGACAAACTAAGCTTTTGGCATTAAATGCCGCCATAGAAGCAGCGCGGGCAGGAGAAGCGGGTAGCGGCTTTGCGGTAGTTGCTAATGAAGTAAGGAATTTAGCAGAGCAATCTTCGCAAGCCACAGAGGAAATAAAGCATACCATTGAAAAAATGGAGCTAATCTCTCTGAAGGCTTCGAATGAATTCGAAGAAATGCTTGTTCATTTTCAATCACATCTTGAAACGGCATCGGTCAGCAGAAAATCCTTTGATTTGTTAATGCTCGAAATTGCCGCAGTAAGTGAAATGATTCGTCATGCACAGGGTGAATTAGTTGGACTGAATGATACTCTTCCTAAGATGGAATCTGTAACTGAAAACTTTGTCTCAGTCTCACAGGAAACCTTTGCAAGCGCAGAGCAGGTTGTTGAAGCATCTCAAAAACAAATGATCAAAATGAAGAAGAACCATGAATCAGGCGAAAAACTGAAGGAACTCTCTCAATCACTAGCCGAGCTAAATGCAGAATTTCGATATTCACAAGGTGTTCGCTAATAAAAAAGGAAAAAAAATAAAACGCGCTTATTGCACGTTTTATTTTTTTGCTTTTGGCAGGGGGATTTCTTTAATAGTTAGGAACAGAATGATATACGCAACAAGCCAATTAAGCAGAGCTCCATTTGGTACCTCCGTCTGAAGACTATCCATAATTGTAAAAAAGATAGTTGGCAGTGTGACACTATAGGCGGCTAGTCGCCAAGTATGACGATATTGAATATTTCTATTAAGCATTTTTTTCAAGAGCAAACCAAGTAAGGCAAGGAAAGAAACCTCGATAAATTTCGCCCCGCTTGCAAAAATAAGAATAATCACTCCTAATAACGGAATAATGATCGCAAGTGAGGAGTTAACAGTAGCCAGAATCTCAAGCAAATCATTATTTGTAATCGAAATATCACTAAACATGGAGTACGGCAATGATTGAACCTGCCCTCCAGCGATAAAATACGCATCATTTTTTAGAATGGCAATCGTATTTTTGCTATTGTTTAATTCATCCGTGTCTACCGTGCCGGTCGAATCGAAAATAATCGTAATGTTCTCTTTGTTGAGAATAACAGGGGCTTTTGTATCAGAATGAAGCTCTCCATTTTCAATATGAAATGGAGGCAGTTCAGAACCAAGGCTTTTTTCTACTTCACTGACTCCATTTACCAGTCCGGAACTTAAAAAGTAAACGGATGGAAGGATAGAAATTAGGGCAAGAAAAAAAACATACAGGATCGTTTTTCCAATCCCCTGAAATCGAAACATGGAAATGTCCCTTGGAGAATAAAGACTTTTAAATAATTGTTTGAAAATATTCATTTAGACCACCCTTAGAAAAGTTCATCATATAATTTTAACTTGCTAAAATCATCTGTACAAGCTTTAAATATATAATTAATTTTCCGAAAACCGTAATACAATTGTAATATTAAGCTGATTTGTTAAGGTATTGTAAATTTAGTTTGAGTTTCCTTTACATCTAAAAATATTCAATTAATAATTGTATGGAGTTTGTTGAGAATTGTCGAATTTTACGATCTGGGGTTGGGGAAAGTGGAACTGAATATTCCGCAGACACTTTTTGAATTATTAGGCGGGTTAGTGATATTTTTATTTGTAATAATATTTATGAGGGGCGGGCTGAAGAAATCTTCAGCAGATTCAGTCATTGAATATAAAGCCAACCATCTTGATCCGGTTTTTATTGAGCAGTCACCATCGATTGCACTTGGACAAGCAAAAGA
This sequence comes from Bacillus sp. JJ1503, assembly GCF_036965125.1. Lineage (NCBI taxonomy): Bacteria > Bacillati > Bacillota > Bacilli > Caryophanales > Bacillaceae > Bacillus > Bacillus sp. JJ1503. Next base: position 11,577 of record NZ_JBALOZ010000099.1, on the reverse strand, counting down.
AGAAGTTTTGCGAATGGGCCATTTTTCTATAAAAGGTTTAGAAGAAACCCATGAATACATAAAAACAAAGAATCAAAAGCATTCCGCTAAAGCGATGCGGATTGAGGAAGCAATTAATAAACTAGATCGAAAAATAACTGATTATTTAGTAGAACTGGCAACAAGCTCACTGTCTGATCATGAATCTAAAGAGCACATAATGCTAATGGATACAGTAAGAGATATTAAGGGTATCGGTGATCATTACGAAAATATTATCGAGTTAATTGATTACCAGCAAGCAAATAAAATCTTATTGTCAGATTCAGCGATGTCTGACTTAAATGAAATGTTTATGTTAACCATTTCAACAGTTTCCCAGTCAATAGATGCTTTAGATCATAATGATAAGGAAGCAGCCATTCATGTTGTACAAAAAGAAGAAGAGATTGATAATATAGTAAGAAAGCTTCACAGACAGCATATTCTTCGCTTAAATGAGGGATTATGCTCTGCTCAAGCTGGAATCGTGTATGTTGAAATTATAAGTAATCTTGAGAGAATTGGCGACCATGCTGTAAATATCGCTGAAGCTATTTTAGGGGAAGATGATTAGTCTATAATATAGGGTAGGGAGAACACTCCTTACCTTTTATTATTCGGAGGTGCTTTGCCTTATATGGAGTATCTGAATTGGACCTTAATTATTTTATTATTCGTCATCGCCTTTATTGGCCTCGTTTACCCGATTATTCCAAGCGTTCTTTTTATCTTAGGAGGGTTTTTCTTATATGGTTTTTTATTTTCTTTTGAACCGTTTAACTGGCTTTTTTGGGTGATTCAAGGTCTTTTTGTCATTTTATTATTTGGAGCAGATTATTTAGCCAATATGATTGGGGTAAAAAAATATGGGGGCTCGAAAGCTGGGATTTGGGGCAGTACAATCGGAATTATCGTTGGCCCATTTGTTATTCCAGTGTTCGGTATCATAATCGGCCCTTTTTTAGGGGCTATCCTTGCTGAGCTAGCCGTTAACAAGAAAGAATGGAAGGAAGCTGTTAAGATAGGCTTTGGCTCTGTTATAGGCTTTATAAGCAGTGTTGTGACAAAGGGGATTATACAAGCGGTAATGGTTATTTATTTCATAATGGTCATATAACCTATTCTTTTAGGAATATTATAAATTTTATTGGGAAATGTATATGAGTGGAGAAGCATTTTAATTGAAACGATTATCTAACTTTGGTAATCTTAAAGTGTAACCATAAAGAATGATTCTAATTTCAGAATTGCAAGAAATCTAGAATTGTTTGAGTGGAAAATTATATGTACATAGGAGGAATTAATAATGGCATTTGAATTACCACAATTACCTTATGCTTATGATGCTTTAGAACCGAATATCGACAAAGAAACGATGAATATTCACCACACTAAGCACCATAACACATATGTAACAAACCTAAATAACGCTTTAGAAGGAAATGAAGAGCTTCTTTCTAAATCAGTTGAAGAAGTGATTGCAAACTTAGATGCTGTTCCAGAAGCTGCACGTACTGCAGTACGTAATAACGGCGGCGGACATGCAAACCACTCTTTATTCTGGCAAGTAATTTCTCCAAATGGCGGCGGTGAGCCAACAGGAGAATTAGCTGACGCTATTAACGGTAAATTTGGAAGCTTCGAAAGCTTTAAAGAAGAATTTGCTAAAGCTGCTACTACACGTTTTGGTTCTGGCTGGGCATGGCTTTCAGTAAATAATGGCGAGCTTGAAGTAACAAGCACACCAAATCAAGATTCTCCATTAATGGAAGGCAGAACTCCTATTCTTGGTTTAGATGTTTGGGAGCATGCTTACTATTTAAATTATCAAAACCGTCGTCCGGATTACATCGGTGCATTCTGGAATGTTGTAAACTGGGATGAGGTTTCAAAACGCTTTACTGCAGCAAAATAATACACATTTAATTACACGGCAGGGATATCCTTGCCGTGTTTTTTATTAAGTTGGTATAAGAGGAACTGCTTAGTTAGAAACTACCCTTTAGACACAAAGGGGAGTTTTTTTATGAGTAAGGTTAAAAAGTTGATCGGTGAAGTTGATTTAACGAAGGATTTGGGGTTGCTGCTTATTATCGGGGGCCTATATTCTTTAAGTGTGGCTCTGTCTAATACGTTTGTGAATATTTATCTTTGGAAGCAGTCAGGTGATTTTAAGGATTTAGGTTTGTATAATCTTACCGTTGTTGTCATTCAGCCGTTAACGTTTATTTTGGCAGGCAGGTGGGCAAAGAAAGTTGATCGCGTAATTGTTCTCCGGATTGGCGTTATTTTTTTAGCTGCCTTTTATTTAACGGTTTTAATAATAGGAACACAAGCATCAAAGTTTTTGCTGCTTCTCGGTGCATTGCTTGGTATTGGATATGGTTTTTATTGGCTTGCATTTAATGTTTTAACTTTTGAAATTACCGAACCGGAAAATCGTGATTTTTTTAACGGCTTTCTTGGGATTTTGTCTTCTGTTGGAGGAATGATTGGTCCAATAGCTGCAGGCTTAATTATTTCTAAGTTAGAAAAATTTACGGGATATACAATCATCTTCGGTACATCTTTAGCTCTTTTTTCATTGGCCGTGTTTTTAAGCTTTTTTATAAAAAGAAGGCCGGCAAAAGGAAAGTATTATTTTAGAAGAATATTAGCAGAACGAAAAAATAATAAGAATTGGCAGCTAATCACGAACGCTCACTTCTTTCAAGGGCTGCGTGAAGGTACATTTGCATTTGTCATATCGGTTTTTGTCTTTATATCAACAGGCAGTGAACTTGCCTTAGGGGCATATGGACTTGTCAACTCAGGAGTTTCATTTATTGCGTACTATTTTGTTTCAAGGCTCCTAAAAAAACAGTACCGTAAAAGGGCTATCTTAGTAGGCGGTATAATATTGTATTTGGCGATATTCCTGATTATCTTTGATATCAGCTACTCCAAACTTCTCATCTATGCAGCCACCATTGCAATAGCCTATCCTCTTCTGCTCGTTCCATATATTTCAATGACGTATGATGTGATTGGAAAAGGATGGAAGGCTGCTGAAATGAGAATCGAATATATTGTTGTAAGGGAAATTTTCGTGAATTTGGGCAGGATATTCTCAATCCTGTGCTTTCTGGGAGCAGTCACCTTTTTCAATGAGGAAAAAAGCATTCCAATCCTTCTGCTATTTCTTGGTGCTGGTCACTCTATTATATTTTTCTTCATCAGAAAAATACAGCTTCAATCTGCATAAGGGAAGAGCATGCTCTTCCCTTTTTCCTATTAACAAATATTGCATCAGCTTTCCGTATGTTCTTCCTAGAAAAATTTACTGATTTCTTATAGAATGGGATTAGTGAAATAGAAAGTTTGTTACAAAAGGAAGTGTCTATATAAATTGAATAAAAAGAAAAGGAAGAAAAAATCTCATGTTCCCGTCAGGCTGAACATTTTATTTTTTATTGTGTTTTTATTATTTTCTGTTCTAGTCCTTCGACTAGGCTTTGTGCAAATTGTGTATGGTGATGATTATAGGCGGGAAATTGAGCGGACAGAGGACGTTACGGTTAATAACCCAGTACCCAGGGGGAAGATGTTTGATCGGACAGGCAAGGTTATTGTAGATAATACACCGCAAAATGCCATTACGTATACAAATCGCGGGGCAAAGCAAGCGGAGATGCTAGATGTGGCAGAGAGACTTGCTAAACTTATCGAAAAAAATACGGATAAAGTGCAGGTTAGAGATAAAAAGGACTATTGGATTCTCAAAAATAAAGACCGAGCTGATAAAAAAGTACCGGAAAAGGAAATTGATAAATTAAAAGAAAAATTTGAAGGCAAGGAACTTGATAAGGAGATTTATCGTCTGACGGTAGATCGTGTTACGGATGAAGAGTTAAACGAACTCACTGATAAGGATTTAGAGATTCTTGCGATCTATAGGGATTTTACAAGCGGGTATGCATTAACACCACAAATTGTTAAGAATAAAGATGTAACACCAGAGGAGTTTGCTGTTGTCAGTGAAAATCTTCAGCTTCTCCCAGGCGTAGATACGACGACGGATTGGGAAAGAGCTTATGCCTTTGGTTCAACCTTGAGGTCGGTCCTTGGAAAAATAACGGATTCTGATGAAGGTTTGCCAGCTGAGCAGCTTGACTATTATTTAGCAAGAGATTATAGCCGTAATGATCGTGTAGGAAAGAGTTATATTGAAATGCAATATGAAGATGTGCTGCACGGTCAAAAGGCTAAGGTGAAAAATGTCACTGATAAGGCAGGGAATGTTCTTGAGACAATCCCAATTACAGAGGGTAAAAGAGGAATGGATCTCGTCCTTAGCATTGATATGGATCTTCAAGTTGCGATCGAAAAGATCATCGAAGAAGAATTGCAGGCTGCGAAAGCAAAGCCCGGAACTGCTTTGCTTGACAGAGCTTATGTTGTCTTGATGGATCCACATACGGGTGAAATAATGACAATGGCCGGAAAGAGAATTGTTAAGGATGAGAAAACGGGCAAGAGCGAGATGCAGGATGATGCACTAGGAAATATAGCATCAAGTTATAACGTTGGTTCAACTATTAAGGGGGCAACGATCCTTACAGGATATCAAACAGGTGTTATTAGGCCTAATACATCTTTTTATGATGCTCCCATACTAATTAGTAGAACGCCTCCAAAGAAATCATGGAAAAACCTTGGAACGATGAATGATATAAATGCACTCAAATATTCTTCCAACGTTTATATGTTTTATACCGCAATAAGAATCGGTAAAGGGAACTACATTCCTAATGGACCACTTCCGTTAGAATTAGATAAAGGCTTTGCAACGTTTCGGGATTCTTTTGCGCAATTTGGTTTAGGAGTACGTACAGGGATTGATCTCCCAAACGAGACGCTAGGTTTTAAAGGTATTTACGGAAAAACATCTGGACTTTTACTCGATTTTTCGATCGGTCAGTTTGATACGTACTCTAATATGCAATTAGCACAATATGTCTCTACCATTGCAAATGGAGGAAATCGCATGGAACCCCATATTGTCAGGGAGATTCGTGAGCCTCTACTGGAAAACAATGAGTTAGGGCCAATTGTCCAAGAAATTCAGCCTAAAGTACTTAATTATGTAGATGCTGAACCAGAATGGTTTGACCGTGTCCAACTAGGATTCAAGAAGGTTTATCAAGAGCAAGGCGGAACTGCATACGGCTATTTCGGCCAGAAAAGCTATAATCCAGCAGGGAAGACTGGTACAGCAGAAGCCTTCTATGACGGACCTGAACGTAAAAAGTTTGGTAAAGAACCACCTGAAGTAATAAACTTAAGTCTTGTTGGATATGCACCTGAAGATAATCCTGAAGTTGCAATGGCTGTTATCGTTCCATGGGCATACCAAGGAGGCCGAGGTCACTCTGCAAATTTAATCATCGGTCAAAGAGTCATGGACACCTATTTCGAATTAAAGAAACAGAGGCAAATGGGGAATATTGTCGAGAATGACGCTCAAGATATAGAAAATAGTGAAGAAACAGAAGTCGAAGAAACTGAATAAGGGATTAGATAGAGCCTATCACCATAGTCGTGGCAGGCTTTTTTTCTGTCCTCATTTCTCGACAAATTTACACATCATTTATATCGATTTACATAACCTTTACAATCCGTTAAAACCGTATTTACAGTCATACATTATTCTAATACATGTAGGACATAATGATACAAAACACTTAGGGGGAATAAAGAAATGAAAAGCTTTAAGTACTTATCACTATCAGTAATGATTGGGGCAGTGCTGGCATTCACAGCAGCTTGTGGTACAGCAGATGAGGGAACAACTAACGGTTCTCAAGCTGGAACTGAAGGAAATAAGACAGAACAAGCTGGTGAAGAAAATAAGCAACTTCAAGGTGAAATTAATATTGACGGATCATCTACAGTATTTCCAATCATGGAAGCTGTCGTTGAAGAGTTTGGAATGGAACAACCTGGAGTAAAAGTTTCTGTTGCTTCCTCTGGTACAGGTGGCGGATTTAAAGCATTTATTGCTGGAACTACAGATTTCAGTAATGCATCTCGCCCAATTAAAGATGAAGAAAAAGCTCAGCTTGAAGAAAAAGGAATCGCTTATACAGAATTAAAATTAGCAAATGATGGTCTATCAGTTGTTGTGAACAAAGACAACACTTGGGTTGATCATTTAACAGTAGATGAATTAAAGAAAATGTGGTTAGAAGATGGAACAGTAAAAAAATGGTCTGATATCCGTGAAGGATGGCCTGAAGAAGAAATTAAATTTTATTCACCAGGTACTGATTCTGGTACATTCGATTACTTTGATGAAGTGATTCTAGAAGAGGCACCAATTGTGGAAAAAGCAACACTTTCTGAAGATGACAATGTTCTTGTACAAGGGGTTAAAGGCGATAAGAATGCAATTGGCTATTTCGGATATGCTTATTATGCTGAAAACAAAGATGCATTGAAAGTAGTCCCTATTGATGGCGGGAACGGTCCTGTAGAACCAACAAACGAAACAGTTGAAAGTGGAGAATATGCCCCATTATCACGTCCGCTTTTCACTTATGTTAAGAACGAATCAGTGAAAAAAGAAGAAGTTTATGAATTTGTAAAATTTACACTTGAAAATGCTGCAGTGCTATCTGAAGATGTAGGTTATGTAAAATTAAAGGATGAAGAATATACAAAGGCTTTAGAAACTGTAGAAGGTCTTAAGTAATCAATAAAACTTTATGATGGGAAGCGCGATTATTGTGCTTCTCATCTTGTTGTGGATGGAAGGGGTTTTCACTTTGGCAATACAAAATTCATCATTTTCTGTACAGGAAATGATTCAAGCAAAAAAACAAAAGAAAAGTGCCAGCTCTTCAGTTGAAAAGGTAGTGCCGTTTGTTTTGTTATTAACAGCTGTAGTTTCTGTATTAACAACTCTTGGAATCGTGTTTACATTGATATTTGAAACATTCACTTTCTTTAGTAAAGTTTCCATTATAGAATACATTACTGCGAAAAAATGGTATCCATTCTCGCCAACGCAGGGGTCATTTGGCGTACTGCCACTCGTTATAGGCACGTTAAAGGTAACCATTATTGCTGCAATTGTAGCTGTCCCTATTGGATTAGCAACAGCGATTTTTTTGAGTGAGTATGCATCAGACAAAACTCGCAGAATCATTAAACCGATATTAGAAGTATTAGCAGGAATTCCAACGATTGTTTATGGTTTTTTTGCCTTAACGTTCGTTACACCAATCTTAAGAGAGATGATTCCTTCCCTTGAAATATTTAATGCATTAAGCCCAGGTATTGTAATCGGGATCATGATCACTCCGATGATTGCATCTCTATCTGAAGATGCGATGTCTTCTGTACCTAATTCAATGCGTGAGGGAGCACTCGCATTAGGTTCAACAAAACTGGAAGTATCCTTAAAAGTTGTGCTGCCAGCAGCTATTTCAGGGATTATTGCTTCGATTGTCCTCGCAGTTTCGCGGGCCATTGGAGAAACAATGATCGTAGCCGTTGCAGGCGGATCCACTCCAAATATGAATTGGGATGTAACAAGTTCGATCCAAACGATGACTGCCTATATCGTTCAAGTTAGCCAAGGTGATGCAGGATATGGAACGACAATTTATTATAGTATTTATGCTGTAGGATTTACACTATTCCTGTTTACATTATTGATGAACTTATTTGCCCAATTTATCTCTCGTCGTTTTAGGGAGGAATACTAATGAAAATCATTGAACATTCAACAGTTATTAAACATATGAAAGCAAGATTATTAACAAATATTCTCTTTAAAACTTTATTTTTGATGGCAACGATGTTTGGCTTACTTGTTTTAGGAATATTATTATATCGGATACTCACTCAAGGAATCGCTTATCTTGATTTTCAGTTTTTGCAAAGTCTTCCATCACGAAAGCCTGAACTGGCGGGTGTTAAAACAGCATTGATTGGTACAGTGTGGCTTATGGGTGTTGTAGCGCCTGTATCATTATTGTTAGGTGTTGGAACAGCCATTTATTTAGAAGAATATGCGAAGAAAAATCGCTTTACACGTTTTATTCAAATCAACATCTCAAACCTTGCTGGCGTCCCATCGATTGTTTTTGGCTTATTGGGGCTTACTGTATTTGTTCGTGCACTTGCACTCGGAACGAGTGTTCTAGCTGCTGGATTAACGATGAGCTTGTTAGTTCTTCCTATCATAATTGTAGCATCCCAGGAAGCGATAAGATCTGTTCCAAAAGAATTAAGAGAAGCTTCTTTTGGGATGGGTGCGACAAAGTGGCAAACGATTGTTCATGTAGTCTTGCCAGCAGCTGTTCCCGGAATATTAACAGGCGGGATTCTTGCATTGTCTAGAGCAATAGGGGAAACGGCTCCACTTGTTGTACTTGGATTGCCATTGTTCCTTGCATTCCTGCCAAAGTCTGTTTTCGATATGTTCACTGTTTTGCCAATGCAAATTTATAACTGGACGGGGAGACCACAGGCTGAATTTCAATCGTTAGCTGCTGCAGGAATTATTGTCCTGCTCGTGATGTTAATAATCATGAATTCAATTGCTGTATTAATTCGGAATAAATTCTCAAAACGATATTAATGGAAGTGGATGAAGGGGGAACTCAATATGAATGCAACATTAGAAAAGCAAAAAATGCGTCTTGTTCAAGGCCAAGATACTGTTACGGATATAACATCAAAAAATATAGTCTATAAAACCGATCAGCTTAATTTATGGTACGGAGAAAACCATGCGTTGAAAAATATTAATTTAGATATATATGAAAATGAAGTGACAGCCATTATTGGTCCATCTGGATGTGGAAAATCTACGTATATTAAAACGTTGAACCGAATGATTGAACTAGTGCCAATTGTAAAAACATCAGGTATAATTTCGTACAGGGGCAGAAATATTTTTGATAAGTCTTATGGGGTAGAAGAATTACGTACGAAGGTTGGAATGGTGTTTCAAAAACCGAACCCTTTTCCTAAATCCATTTATGAGAACGTAGCCTATGGACCGAAAATTCATGGCATTCGTGACAAAAAAATCCTCGATCAAATTGTCGAGAAAAGTTTAAAAGGTGCGGCCATATGGGATGAAGTAAAAGACCGATTACATCAAAATGCTTACGGGCTTTCAGGGGGTCAGCAACAGCGTCTTTGCATTGCTCGCTGTTTAGCCATTGAGCCTGATGTTATATTAATGGATGAACCAACGTCAGCACTTGATCCGATCTCTACATTGAAGGTAGAAGAATTAGTACAGGAATTAAAGAAGGAATTCAGTATCATAATCGTTACTCATAATATGCAGCAGGCAGCACGTATTTCTGATAAAACGGCTTTCTTCCTAAACGGTGAAGTAATTGAGTTCGCGGAAACAAATAAAATATTCTCAACACCTTCAGATAAACGAACAGAGGATTATATTACAGGAAGATTCGGCTAATTGAATGTAAGGGGAGATAACCAGTTATGTCAGTTCGTGAAAAATTTGATGTTGATCTAAAAGAATTACAAGGAAAATTATTAGAAATTGGCAACTTTGCCGAAGACGCGCTGACCAAATCCATTATCGCTCTAGAAAGCCAAGATCTTGAGATGGCTCTTGAAATCATTGATAATGATGCTAATGCGAATCTTATGTATGAAGATATAAATGATTTTGCGATATTATTAATTGCGAGACAGCAGCCAGTAGCCATTGATCTCCGCCGCATTATTGTCGCTATAAAAATTGCAACAAATATTGAAAGAATTGCTGATTTCGCAGTAAATATTGCAAAGTCTACGATTAGAATTGGCTCGGAGCCGTTAGTAAAGCCTATTGTTCATATTAAAGAAATGCACAAAATTACTTTAGAGATGTTGAAATTATCTTTAGAGGCTTTCAATGATGAAGACATTGTAAAAGCAAAACAGTTAGCAGAGATGGATGATAAGGTTGATGATTTATATGGGCAGACAATCAGGGATTTAATGCAAATTAATATGCAAAAGCCGGAATTTTTGCCGCAAATTTTGCAGCTTTCCTTTATTTGCAGATTTCTCGAAAGATCCGCAGACCATATCACTAATATTGCTGAAAGTATTTTATACCTTGTTAAAGGAAGGCAGTATGACTTAAATTAATAGAATGACAAAAAAGCTAAAGAAGCTGGTTCTCAGCCTCTTTAGCTTTTTGTTATTATTTTTGCTATTTGTTTATAGCTCATACCAGCTTTTACTTCAAACGATCCAAGCTGTATTCTCTTACTATAGCCATTCTCCTCAAGGTATGTTTCAAACTGAGCCGCATCATCAATAATCTTTTCTTTTTCGAGCATTGCAGCAATGTCATGTGAAACCATTCCACCTATTATTTCTAACGTGTAAGCCGTAACTGATTCAGTGGATTCTGAAGGTGAAGAAGGCTGTTTTGGTGATTCGGTCTCCTTACCTTCTTCTTTATTTGCATTTTCAATTGCCTGAAACCTATCTTTTGTTAAAATAATATATTCATGATCAGCTAATAAGGTCTTCGCATTTTCAATCGTTAATTCTTCCGGTTTCTCTTTTTTCAAAGCCGAAAAATAAAATGAGCCAATAATACAAACAGCAACGAGTATTCCAAATGCAAAGGCACGTGTATTCCTTTTGTTCATGTCTTATCCTCTTCCGATCTTTTCTGCTAGGATTGATTCAACTTCACCTGGTGTTAAGGATGATTGCCTTGCAATTTGATCTACTGTTAGCCCCTGCTGAACTAAGGACCACACCTGATTCTTGATAATATCATGGATTTCCTTCTTCTCATTTGATAGCAAAGGAGGACGTATAGTAGAAACCGGTTGAAATTCAATATCGTTAACAAGCAGTTCTTCCTCAAGAACCTTTAATTTTTTCTTAATGATATACATATCTTGAATTTGCTGCATGGATAGCTGATCTATCTCTTCACGAATAATCTTATACGGATCCTTCATAAAGACTGAACATATTAGCAGAATGACAGCAAAGGCGAGCAAGCCAATCATTAAATATTCCAAATAAGTCACCTCAATTTTTGTTCTGCCAATATTTTATCATTTATAGTGACAAATTTCGATTTGGATTGTTTATGTGAACAAAGATTAAAGTTTTTTTGTCGGATTTTATTCGGTTTTATAAAAGAGTTTTTGTCGAAAAAATCCAATTTTCTTGTAAAAGATAGGAAGGAAAAATTTTTCTTACTTAGCAAATGCAAGTATAGAAACAAAACGCAAATTACGACAATTTCCGTTCATTGTGAGAGTGAGTTTTCAGTGATAACATATAGAAATAAGGAATAAATTTACTCTATTACTCATATATATTGTTTTCTCGCAGATTAACGGGCTGTAAGACCCCCCACTTCAAGAAGTTGAGTAAAACAAAAATTTCTAAGTGGGGGATCAACAGCCCGTAAAGGCCCGATTATAGGAACACAGACTAAGAACGCCACGTCCTGTGGCAACGTCTGTGTGACCCACATCCTGTGGGCCGCAACTAACAATCAGTGGG
>NZ_JBALOZ010000098.1:14974-15762 GCF_036965125.1 Bacillus sp. JJ1503 | reverse complement strand
TTTCCATGTGCAATTGCTCAACAACCTTCTTACTCGATCTTGTTAACATTTGTCTCTCCATTCTTCATGAATAAAAATCTTTTTTCATAGTTATATAAAGTTCTACTTTTTTTGAGAATATCCTTTGTCGAAATTAAGCGAATAAAAAAACAGTTCTTCAAGACTAGTCTTTCTGTGTCAAAATAGGGGGAGATTGGTCAAAAAAAGAGATAAATAAAGTAGGATTTATTAATTATTGTCATTTTATAATTCTATCTTTTATAATTGAAGAAGCAGTGTAATAATACACTAAATTTAAAGGAATGAAGCATACATTGAATCGCGAAGAAGTTATTTTTAAAGTGTCTGAAAAGTTGCGTCTCATCCGAACAGAAGCAGGATATACACAAGATAAAATGGCAGAGATTATTGGTGTTTCCAAAAAAACCCTTGTTCAAATAGAAAAAGGGCGTGTAGAAGCAGGCTGGTCAACAGTTGTTGCTGTTTGTGCCCTATTTAGGGAAACGGAAACAGTCCGCTTTTTATTTGGAAACGAGCCGCTAGAGGTTCTTGAAACGATTGCAAGAGAAGGGATTGACTATCGAAAAGAAAAAACGATGGGCGGAAAGATTTGGTGGAGAGAAATAGAGAACGAAAATGGCATTTTGCTTCAGCAAAATATTATTAGTCAGCATTTTCGCATTATTGATGAAGACCATTTTCGTATTTATAGCAGCTTTGATGAACCCTCCTCCAAAGAACGATTTGCAGAGCTGGTACATGAAAAAAACAGTTTATCGCAGATTAAC
>NZ_JBALOZ010000098.1:13677-14872 GCF_036965125.1 Bacillus sp. JJ1503 | reverse complement strand
GTGGGCCGCAACTAACAAGTGGGGAAAAGGCACCCCACTGATTGAAGTTTCACTTTATAACCCCCATAAAAAGAAATAATCTGCCGAATTCCTTTATAGTATCATCATAGTTTTAGACATCTTTGACCAACTATGGAGGAAATATGAGGAAAAAACAATCTATTTATAGTAAGTTCCAGAAATTTTGGAAGCAGAAACATATGACTCAAATTGCTATCCTGTCTGCATCAACCGCAGTATTAGCATTTTTGGGCTTTTTTTATTATTACGCAAACGGGGCAAATATTAGTTCGCTAGAACGCGGTCTTGCACAGTCCACTGTTTTATATGATTTGAACGGAGAAGTTGCAAGCAAAATATCTGCTAATAAAGTCGAAGGAATATCGATTAAGGAAATTCCAGAGCATATGAAAAATGCGGTAATCGCCATTGAGGATCACCGTTTCTATGAGCATAATGGTGTTGATTTTACGAGTATTGGCAGAGCATTCTTCCGAAACATGAAGGCTGGAGAAATTGTCGAAGGCGGCAGCACAATTACACAGCAACTGACAAAAAATGCATTGCTATCAGCAGAAAAGACATATAAGCGAAAAATAGAAGAATTTTTTCTTGCAAGGGAAATTGAGAAACAGTTTACAAAAGACGAGATTCTGCAGATGTATTTGAATGAGATTTATTTTGGTGAAGGTGCTTGGGGGCTTAAGCGAGCAGCAATGAAGTATTTCGGTAAGGATGTCAAGGACTTGACGATTAGTGAGGCAGCTTTATTAGCCGGCTTAATCAAAGCTCCTTCTGTGATTAACCCTTACAAAAATGAAAAGGCAGCACTAGATCGCAGAAACATTGTACTGGCACAAATGAAAACCAATGGTTTTATTTCAGAAAACCAATGGAAAGAAGCGAAAAATGAACAATTAGTTTTTGACGATAAAGGGGGAGATCCATTCAAGGGGAAATATCCGTATTATGTTGACGTTGTTCTAGAGGAAGGGATGAAGAAATACGGTCTAACTCTTGATGAATTACTAACCGGCGGTTATCAGATCTATACGGAGCTTGATCCATTCATGCAGTCGGCAGCGGAAGAAACGTATCGTGACGATTCCATGTTTCCAGCAGGGAAAGGGGATCGATTGGTTCAAAGCGGGGCTATTCTTATTGATCCGAAAAGCGGGGGTGTTCGTGCATTGGT
>NZ_JBALOZ010000098.1:12718-13582 GCF_036965125.1 Bacillus sp. JJ1503 | reverse complement strand
GCATACACTCCTTGGTCACAACCGGGCGATTCATCCGGTAGGTCAGCCAGGCTCAACAATGAAGCCACTTGTCCCTTATACGCCAGCACTTGAAAATGGCTGGGATATTTCAGATGTATTAAAGGATGAAAAAATAAAGTTTGGAGATTATGAGCCAAATAATTATAATTTCAAATTCCGCGGTCAGGTTCCGATGTATGAAGCAGTTAAAGATTCCTTAAATATTCCTGCAGTATGGCTCCTCAGCGAAATCGGTGTTGATAAAGGAATTGACGCGGCAAAAAGGTTTGGAATTCCGGAAGACGCGATCAACAATAACCTTGCCCTGGCACTTGGCGGAACAAATAAGGGGGTATCCCCATTAAATATGGCTGAAGCTTACACTGTTTTTGCTAACAGCGGGGAAAAGGCTGACGCGCATTCGATCGTAAAAATTGTTGACTCCAATGGTGACACCATTGCTAATTGGGATGATAAGAAAACTAGGGTAACAACGAAAGAGGTTACCGATAAGATCACAACGATGCTGCTTGGTGTTGTAGAGCAAGGTTCTGGAAGAGCGGCACAGATTCCCGGGAGAGAGGTAGCCGGGAAAACGGGTTCAACACAGGTTCCTATTGAAGGGGTAAATGGGATAAAGGATCAATGGTTCGTAGGTTATACTCCTCAGCTTGTTGGCGCTGTATGGGTAGGATATGATCGGACAGACAAGGATCACTATTTAACAACTACGAGCGGAGAGGGAACTGCACCAATTTTCAAGGCCATCATGTCTAAAGCCTTGCAAAATCAAGAAGCAATTTCTTTCGGCGTCCCGCATATTTCCTCTTTAATCGAAAAGAAAAAGCAAGAAGAGAAGTTTAA
>NZ_JBALOZ010000098.1:2129-12673 GCF_036965125.1 Bacillus sp. JJ1503 | reverse complement strand
AGAAAAAGAAAAGAAAAAGTGGGAGAAGAAACGGAAGAAAAATAAAGGGAAAAAACATGATTAGAAGAAACTTGGCATTTTTCGCCAAGTTTTTTTAAATTTTCCATGTTTTTTTATGAAAAAAATTTATAATAGATGTGAACGATTATTTATTATCAAGCGTCTAATTTATAATGCTTCTTAGAAAAATCATATGTTAAGAAGGCGGGACGATACGAAGGAGAGGAACATAGCCAGATGGAGGAGAAAGAGCTCATACATAGCGCGAAATCAGGCAATAAACGCGCTCTAGCCATGCTTTTTCAAAATAATTACCCCTTCTTAGTTAAGTATTTAATTAAAGTTACAATGAATCCAGATACAGCAGAAGAGCTTGCACAGGAGACAATGGCTAAATGTATTGAAAAAATTCATTTATATCAATTTAAATCAAAGTTTTCTTCCTGGCTTATTTCAATTGCTACGAATTTATATATTGATCAGCANNGAGAAAAAGCATACCAGATGGATGAAGAACAATACAGAAAGCTAAAATGGCATTTGGAAACGAGGAATGAAGAATGGAATGATGCCATGTCCGCCTTAGGAAAATTGGCGGATGATGTAAGGATTCCGATCATATTAAGACATTATTATGGCTATTCCTATGATGAGATTGGGGAGTGGATGAAGCTATCCCCAGGTACGATAAAGTCAAGAGTTCATAACGGAATTATGGCTGTCAGGAAGGAGCTGAGAATAAATGACGAGAGAGAGAGACATGAGAGAAAATCTACATCAAGATGAAGATTTATTATTCGTCATGAAAGAAATTGAGCACGGCCTAGAAAAAATTGATCAAGGTACACCTATTCATACGCCAAGTTTAGAGTGGTTTGAGAATTTGATTGTCGAAGAGAATAAAAATTTAAAAAAGAAGCTTATTTTTGATGCTTCACTTTTCGCAATCATTGCACTAATTATATTAAGCGGCATTTTATTTGCCCTGTACCGTATTCCAATTGTCTTTTTCACGATACAAGGTCTTACTATAATGTTTATTATTGGATTCGTGTCATTTCAGTACGTTAAACAGGTGAAGGAAACATGAATGAGGAAGTTTCTTTTCCGTTACTTATGGTTGTTGCCGTCATTTTGATCAGTCAAAGTACTTTTCTATTCATAAATGCAAGGAAACATGGACATAACTATTGGCTTTGGGGAATTATCGGCTTAATCCAGGCGCCGGTTCCCACATTAGTTTATTTACTGTTTGTAAGGAAGCTGTGGAAAAAGAAGAAAAAGTCTCATTTAAGGGAATGAAGATTTATGGGGAAACTAAAGCAGCTGTTTCTGCTGTTAACAGTCGTAAGCCAAATAATTGGATTGGTTATGCTGTTTATCAATATTAAAATAGCCATTTTGATTTATGTCATATACGCTGTTCTGTTTTTACTTATTTTTATCATATTAATCATGGAGAGACAGAAAGAAAAAGAGGAGGAAAAACGTAATGATTATCGTAACTATTGATTCTGTTCCGGGGAAGGAAATTAAAGATTTAAAAGGGTTTGTCAGAGGAGGCTGCATTCAATCTAAGCATATCGGCAAGGATATTATGGCTGGTTTACGGACTATTGTAGGCGGAGAAATAAGTGAATACACGGAGATGATGGAAGAAGCAAGACAGAAGGCCATTGGCAGAATGGTAGAAGATGCTAGGTCAAAGGGAGCGAATGCGATTATAGGCATGCGTCTGCAATCTTCAGCAGTTATGCAGAATGCATCAGAAATTATTGCTTATGGAACGGCTGTTTATGTTGAATAAGTTATGCAAAGAGATTGTAAACAGGTGAGCAAAGAGTTCATAAATATGTCACCTTCTTGTCACGAAATGTTCCTATCTATACATAAAATTCACCCTCTTTCTATGCTATTTTTAACGTATAAATAGAATCAGGGGGAATATAAAATGGAACAGCTTTCAATTACATTAGTTATTGCCAGTATTATGGTCCTTGGTTATTTTATCGGATATACAGTTGTGAAACACTAAAAACTGCTTGCTCATGCAAAGCAGTTTTTTTTATGTCTAGCCCTGACGTCTACCTTTTCTAAGTTACCGATAAAAGTCCAAAAATAGGGAATAGAATATAAGGGAAGGGAATTATATAAACATTACCAAGGAGTGGTTTCATGGAAAACTTTCGGATTGAAAGAGATACGCTTGGGGAAATAAAGGTACAAGCGGATAAATATTGGGGTGCACAAACCCAAAGAAGCCGGGAAAACTTTCGTATTGGCATTGAAAAAATGCCGATGGAGGTTATTTATGCCTTTGCCCAAATTAAAAATGCAGCTGCTATTGTAAACAATAGGCTAGGAAAATTATCGGAAGTAAAAAAGGAGGCCATTGTTCAGGCAACCGTGGAAATTCTTGAAGGGAAATTTGATGATCATTTTCCACTAGTAGTCTGGCAGACAGGAAGCGGTACCCAATCCAATATGAACGTAAACGAAGTCGTGGCAAGAAGAGCAAATGAGTTCCTGCAGGCAAAAGGAGCTTCAAATACGAAGGTGCATCCTAATGACGATGTTAATATGTCCCAGAGTTCGAACGATACGTTCCCAACAGCGATGCATGTAGCAGCATATATCGAAATAGCCGAAAAGCTGATTCCTTCACTTCAAGCATTGAAGAAAACCGTCCATCAAAAGGAAGAGGCTTTTCAAGCGATTGTGAAAATTGGAAGGACTCATTTACAGGATGCTACCCCATTGACATTAGGTCAGGAAATAAGCGGCTGGCGCGCTATGCTTGATAAAAGCGAGCGGATGATTTCGGAAGCAATGGATCATTTACTAGATCTTGCCATTGGGGGAACAGCAGTAGGTACAGGCATAAATGCAGATAAATCTTTTGGGGAAGAGGTTGCAAAAGAAATTTCGAAACGAACGGGGCATGCTTTCCAATCATCAGACAATAAGTTTCATGCCTTAACAAGCCATGATGAAATTGTTTATGTTCATGGGGCTTTAAAGGCTTTGGCTGCAGATCTCATGAAAATAGCCAATGATGTCAGATGGCTCGCTAGTGGACCTAGGAGCGGTATTGGGGAGCTTTCTATCCCCGCTAATGAACCGGGAAGCTCCATTATGCCAGGAAAGGTAAACCCGACACAAAGTGAAGCACTTACAATGATCGCATGTCAGGTTTTCGGCAATGATGCAACAATCGGTTTTGCCGCAAGCCAAGGGAATTTCGAATTAAATGTCTTTAAGCCAGTCATTATTTTCAACCTTATTCAAAGTGTTCGCCTTTTATCAGATGGAATGGATTCGTTTAATGAAAAATGCTTGCTAGGCCTAGAAGCTAATAAAGAGATTATTGCGGATCATGTAAATAGATCACTAATGCTTGTCACCGCTCTTAACCCTCATATTGGCTATGAAAAGGCAGCTGAGATTGCAAAGCTGGCATTTAAAGAAAATTATACTTTAAAAGAAGCGGCCCTGAAGACTGGGCATGTTACAAGTGAACAATTCGATTTGTGGGTAGATCCTTCAAAGATGGTATAGCTAAACCTATGGAAAAGCCCCCTTTTAGAAGGGGGCTAAAGCCATATCTTATTAAATTGTGTTTAACAAATTATTATTGTTGGTAACCGCCAAGTTGTTGCTCAGCCATTTGAACTAGGCGTTTTGTAATTTCTCCTCCAACAGATCCGTTGGCACGAGATGTAGTGTCAGCACCTAAGTTTACACCAAATTCGTTAGCAATCTCATACTTCATTTGGTCAAGTGCTTGTGCTACTCCTGGTACTAGTAATTGGTTTGAGGAATTGCTTCTTGTGTTGTTGTTCATAATGGGTTCATCTCCTCATTAAATTTTATTAGTATGGTTGGGTTAGCCGGAGTTGCACCGACACAAGATAAACTTGTTACCTCTAACTGGTTTAACCCATCGGTTAGTGGAAAGTTGTTTGTGTGTCTGTGTTTACTCTATATTATGGTGTTTTTCTGATCGCTTATTCTTTTTTTGTAGTGGGAATTGTTTCCTAATGGTTTTGTCATAACTATTAAAGTATTTACGAACGATAAGGTTATGGAAAATGAATGACATAATTAAGTATGGAGTGGGGGCATAGAAATGGCTATTTGTCCAATCTGTAATGGATTTGAGGAAATAAAGACAAAATGCTCATCTTGCGGTAATCGAGTTTACGATCAAGGAAGGGTTATGGATTATTACGATGATTATAGTGCATACATGCCTATTGATCTTATGAAATTGGAAAATGGCTATCCAACTGATTACTTAAACAAAGAATGCCCACATTTATTGAAATGTTTATCATGCGGAAATCAGGAGATCTCCTTGATCAAGGAATAATTTTTACTAAAAAATAGCACCCTCATTTTGAGAAAGTGCTATTTTTTGTCATGCTTAGTTATTCAGCTGTATATGGGGGATCTTCTTCGAAAAGATCTCTAGCTTCCTCAATATTAGTTGTTTCTTCCCTCATATGTACGGAGCCGCCCGACATTCCTTCATTGATCATTCGATCAATGTCTAAATATGCCTTGTCTCGTCCTTCATAATGAGAATCATCTTTTACACTTTTTTTATCAGGCATCGCTGTATGCCTCCTTTGGATTTGATATGGCTTATCATTCCAAAGAAGTTATGAAAACATACTAATCACTGATCATAAACATGAAAAAGCATTAATTCATGAATTTGTTCCATTAATATAATCTCATCTTCTCCATTTGGCGTGTTTGAGGTCCATTCGATTTTACCATTTTGATGATAAATCCCATTAAATTTCTGTTTGTTAAAGTAAAAGGAAAATTTCCATCCTGGCAATTGTTTATTTTCGTATAAAGGCTTGTATTGAAAATGCGTTAACATATCACGGCCTCCTTTGCTTTTATCGCAGATTAACGGGCAGTAAGCCCCTCACTTTAAAGGTACGAGTATGAACAATGAATTGTAAGTGGGGGACTAACTGCCCGTAAAAGCCCGATTATNNCAATCAGTGGGGGATGAAAAAAACCCCCACTGATTGAAGTTTCACCTTATCTTACACCTTTTTGTCAAACAACCCAATAATATAAATCACATGACATGAAAAACCAGTGTAATTCATTTAGTTGAAGGGAAGAAGAAGTATGTACACTTATTAAACGAAAAAGGAGTTGCTTAAATGAATAGAAATAAATGGGCTTTAACCACTTTAGCATTAGGAGCAGCGTACTTATTAAGGAATGATAAATCCCGCCAAAAATTAAAGAAACAGTTCCGCTCTTTTGCCGGACCAACTAAGAGAGCATAAATAAAAGCAGTCCACATAAGGCTGATTCCTTTTGTGGACTGCTGAATTAAAATCCTGCTAACTCAAGAAAAAGACAGGCCAAAGTTTGAAATCTTTTCCTTTCTATTTCCTGTTCATCAAAGCGCATTGGCTTGGAATTGATTTCGTATATCACATACTGGCCGTCTGCAGAGATTCCTGCATCTATTGAAAATTCGCCAAAAAAACCGATTTCCTTTGATAATAGCTTTCCTGCACGATCGGCTACTTCTACTATAAACTGATCATGCTCCTTCGATTGTAATTGTTTATAGGGCAGAATAATTCCGCCATTAGGAACATGAGTTGTTATATTTTGTTCCTTTGATTGCCGGATGCCTATGCCTGTTACGTTAAATTGATTATTTACATAATGGACAAGAATTCGAAAGTCAAACCGCTTTCCATTATATAACAATGGGTCGATCGCATTTTGGGCGATATACGATTTTTTTAAAAAAACCGAGTTCCACTTCATCCAAAAGGTATGAAAATCTTCATACAGATGTAATTCCTCATGCCCCTGCAATTTAATTGTGGAATCCTTATTTAAAGAAGCAAGGTAAATGCCCTTTCCTTTTGAACCTAATGATGGCTTTAAATATAATTGACGATGCATTTCAAAAAAATTCATTAGCGAAGGTTTTTCACAGATTTTTATAGTTTCTGGCATCAGCTTTTGGAAATAAGAATCCTTGGATAATACTTGATATAATTCATGTTTATCAAGGAAACACGTATTAAAAAAGGGAATGTTCTTGCTTTTGAAAAATTGATAAGCTTCATAAAATGAATCTGATTTTTCAATTCTGCGAAAAGGTACCCGATTATAGATAACATGTGGGATAGGGCATTGAACAGCGTACCATTTATCTTTAGTTGGATGATACATATATCCTTTTATTGAATGGTCGTTAATATTTTGGGGAGTAAAAACGATGGATATTCCGCCGTTTTTTATGATTTCTTTCTGAAGCTCTTTAAATAATCTGCCATTCCCAGTTACTTTATTATCCTTTTTTCTACCTGTTAAAATTCCAATTAAGGGAACTTCCTTCTGAGGTGAAATATGAAAGGAGAGGCTCCATGCGGGTGCGGAGCTAACCATTTGAACTGGGTGCTTATTGAAGCCTAATGTTTTCGATTGTTTATTAAGAGTAAACCAATTTTTAAGTTCAAGGTCATAAAAAATGCTCATCTAAAAACTTCCTCAGGACTCAAAATCGCCCTTTCAGCCAAAAATACAGCAAAGGATAAGGAAAGCTTTCTCGTTAGAAAATCAAATTCCTTCAACTCTGGATGTTTGAAAATGGATCTGCCCGGTTTAGAGTTAGCTTCGAATAGCCATACATTTCCTTGTCGATCGAGCCCGAGGTCAAATCCAATTTCACCAATTATACCTTCCATATTTTCTTCCAATGCTTTGCTTAATAACAGGGCAGCATTTGAAAGTTTTGTTTCTGCAAGCCTTTGTTCTTCTAAAGATGGAAAAACCTCGGCCATCGTTTGGATGACCCCACCGCTCTTAACATGAGTTGTCACACTTCCAGCCCCTGCTACTTTAGCTGCAATGGCCGTCACAACCCAATCTCCAAAATTATTTTTATTTGTGTGTATCCTAAAGTCAATTGGCCGTTGATCTTTTCGCAATAAATGAATTCCTTGCTGAACGAGCATTCGATTTAATTTTTTATCTGCAAAAACATGATTCATTAATCCTTCTAAGCTGTTATATTTCAGCAGCTTATTTTCTCCCTCATGGCTTCGGAATCTGCAAAAATAATAACCTTTTGCTTTATCATATAAGATTTGATGAATTCCTAAGCCGAGACTTCCGTTTATCGGCTTCACATACACATGCCCGTATTCGCTCAGCATTCTTTCAATTTCAGAAAATGAAACAAAGGGATGAGTTTCCGGTAAGAATTTTGCAATTGTGTCATCTTGAATTAGCCGGTCAAAAATATCTAATTTATTAAAAAAACCGGGATTATACCATGGGATTAAATATTCAGATTGCAGCCTTTCCTTTATATTTTTCTGCTCCGCTTTTCTTTCGCTTTTTCGGTTAGGCAGCCGATCATAAATAACGTTAGGAAAGGGAACCTCAAATGTCTTCCATCCATTATGGTGGTAAAATAATCCGTTTATTAATCCTTGCTCCCAATTAATATGCTTCTCCCCGAACACAAAGGGCATTGCGCCAACAGCCTTTTTTACCGAAAGCAGCTTGGCAAAGAATAGGCTCCGTTCGCCGATTGGCCGCATCGGAAAAGGGGTAAAGCCTGATGTGAAAATGCCAACGAGTGGTCCAATAAAAAGAGTTTCATCATCATTGAAAATATGAAGAGGAACCTTTAAATCCGGAAGCTTTAGTTGCTCGGCGATATCCTTGCTAAGGCTTATCATTTCCTTGCTATTTGGCTGAATGTCTATTCTCGTTTCAATGGACTTTGACCCAAAAGCAATTTTTGATAGGTTTGTTTTCGGAACGGCTTCATTTGGGATATAGACTTGATGGGAGATGTCATGAAGAATTTCTACCTGATATTGTTTTCTCATTAATTTGTCTCCTTTCAAAATCTAATCTTTTGCCGTAAAGAAGGGGGGAAGTATATAATGGATCTTCCAAAGATGGATTAATCGTTATAGCAACCTTGCGTCCTGGCTTGGAGTTGATATCCAGTATCCAGATGGCATGATCTTTACTTATCCCAATATCCACGCCTAATTCAAAAAGCGGAGGAAAATGCTGTTCTAATATTTGTGGCAGGGATCTCAAAACTTCATTTATTTCATTATTTAGGTAATCTCTTTCTGAAGGAGGATATGCTGCCAGCCAATCCTCATAAGCAGAAACCGTTCCTCCCGCACTAATATTCGAAACGATCCCCTTTTCTTTACCTGTTCTTATCCCTTTGGCAATTTCCTTCCATTCTCCATATTTATTTTTTTGGAGCAGTACTCTAATATCAAAGGGCTGATTTCTATTGTTTGTAAGCTCCTTGTATTCCTGGATCAGATATTCTCTTTCTTTAATGAGGTAATCGATCCATGAAATGGCCTTCTCTTCATAAGGGAATTGGCGTGTAATCGTTTTATCTTGTTTGTCTGTTTGTACAATGATTTCATTATTTTTCTTTTCTAAATAGTAAATTCCTCTACCTTGAGAGCCATTTACTGGTTTCATCATGACAGGCTTATTCGGAATAAGGCGCTGAATGACATGTTGACCTGAAGTTACTTGACTCGATTTCAACAAGTAAGGTGATAGTATTGAATTTTCAAGCGCATGATACAATTCCAATTTATTTGGCAGACCGTATCCTAAAAATAATACTTCCTTTTTCGTTTTTAGCCATTTTACAATTGCTTTGCATTGTTTGGAATGAGGATCCTCTTTGTAGAAACAACGGTCATAAAGTATTTTAGGAAGAGGAAATTCACAAGCCTCCCATTCATTAGTGTTGGGATTAAAATAGTCCCCGTTCACATTTTCTGAAATGGGATTAATATTAGAGGGTACAAATCGATAACAGATCATTTCTAGCTGGTGTGCTCTTTTTGCGATTTCATTGAAATAATGTTTTTCATTAGACGTTTGCAACGTCATTAACCCAATTGACAGCATTAGTAATACCTCCTTGAAGTAAGACATAGATGTTGAGTTTAATAATCTTGGGACTCATTGTTACATGGAATATGTTAATAAGGTGCAGTATTCTAGTAAAGCCTTTGTAGAGGGACGTATTTTATTTTCATTTTCTCCGAGGTTCTTGGAAGGCTTGGCATTTACCTCAATGATCCAAAGCTTTCCGCTTTCATCCACCCCGATATCTATCCCAAGCTCTCCCATCAAGCCATCGGAATGATGGCTTATAATAGACGAGGCTTCTACTGCAAGCTCCTTCATTAGTGCAAGCTGCTGGATGGCTGTCTTCCGATCCGATAATTTTGTTAAAACGTGAACAGGTTTCATGATTTCTCCGCCTCTTGCAATATTTGAAACAAACTGCTCCTCAGCTGATATTCTTGCTACTGCGGAGGTAGCCTTCCAGGAATTTTGTAAATTTCGATGACAAAGGATTCGAAAATCCAACTGGTTATTTTTGTATTTTATTAAAGGGATTCCTTGTTGCACAATATAGGTTCTCTTCTCAAGAAATGGCTGAATCCATTTGAAAAACTCGCTGTACGTATTAAACAAATACGTGTGGTCCCGCCCCTTGGCAGTAGATAATTCTGCTTGGAGCGAATTATTAATTTTTGAAAGCTTTATTATATTTCTGCCTTGGCTTCCATGGATAGGCTTTATAAAAATCGAATCGTATTTCATCTTTAATTCTTCCAAGGATTGCTCTGTTGCTAGTAATGTTTCCGGAAGAAAAGGATGCAAATACTCTTCGGAGATTAATAAATCATTGACCGTGTTTTTAGTGAGAAAATGATCATTAAATATAGGAATATTGTGTGAGAAAACAGCCTTCTTAAATTTTTGGAAAAATAAGCTTGCTTCAAGCCTACGTGAATGTATACGATTATAGATGACATTAGGGAGAGGGACAGGAGAATTATGCCAGCTTTCATCTAGTAGATAATAGCCGTTCATGATCCCATCCGAGTAATCGGTTAATGAAAAAACATAGAAAAAGCCGCCTATTTCCGATACTACATCGTGCATTTCCTTGCAAAAACTATGGATGGAGCGAAAATGAGGTTCCAACTCTTGCGAGAAGCTTATTTCAGTCAATAAGCCAATTACCGGACCAATAGTAAGGGTATTTTCCTTTTGGGAATAATGTGCAATAAATTGTGTTACTTGTATAGGCAGCATCAACTCTCGGAACAAATCTTCACTCATGATGATTTCATCCTTTGTAATAGGAGCACTCTCGATCATGACAGAAATGCGATTGTTTCCCACAGCAACATCAAATGTTTTAGCTTCATTTATTCTCCAATAATGAATGAGGGAATGGCTAATTTTTATTGAGTGGTCCATATATTGAAACGATTTGGCTGGAACAATCGTAATAGGTAATAATGATAAATTCATGATCATTCCTCATTTTTGAATTTTTTGCCGCAGATTAACGGGCTGTAAGACTCCCATTTGAAGGAGTTGCCGAAAAATAATATTCTATAATGGGAGATCAAACAGCCCGTAAAGGCCCGATAATAGGAACACTGACTAAGAACGCCACGTCC
>NZ_JBALOZ010000098.1:213-2077 GCF_036965125.1 Bacillus sp. JJ1503 | reverse complement strand
GATGAAGGAACTCCCCCACAGAATGAAGTTTCACTAACGCATTAATAATGAAAAAATAGGCAAAAGCTGATAAAGTATCGTATGTAAAAAAGGTTAAAATTGTGCGCAAGTCCAGATGGAAGGTAGATGTTCAATCACATGAAAATTTTATTGACAATTTTATTAATGGTAACTATTGGGGCAGTTATTAATGGGTTCACCAATTACCTTGCCATAAAAATGCTATTTAGGCCTTATAAAGCTTTATATATTGGAAAGTGGAGAGTTCCATTTACACCCGGTTTAATCCCAAGGCGCCGAGACGAGCTTGCAGTACAAATGGGGAAGATGGTCGTTAACCATCTTTTAACACCTGAAAGTATTAAAAGGAAATTTTTAAATGACAATTTTCAAAAGGAAATGACAGCAGTTGTTCAAAGGGAACTGGATAGTTTCTTAATTAGTGAGAAAAGCCCTGCACAATTATTGGATAACTTAGGGATAAAAAATGTCCACGAGAAAACAGAAAAGCGTTTGAATGAGGTTGTAGAGCAAAAATTTGAAAGTATACTGGAGAAATATCGAGATCAGCCATTAAAAATGATTATCCCAGAAAAAATGATCGAAAAAGTAAATGGAAAAATCCCCGAAATCAGCAAGTTTATTCTTCAAAAAGGGGTTGATTATTTTTCAAGCCTTGAAGGTAATTTGCGAATTCAGAAAATGGCCGATGATTTTTTAAAGGAACGAAGTGGTGTTCTTGGAAGTATGATGCAAATGTTTATGGGAAACATCAATATAGCTGATAAGATACAGCCGGAAATTATCAAGTTTTTAAAGAATGAGGGTACAGCTGATATAATCACTTCACTAATAAAAAAAGAATGGGATAAAATCCTTGAATGGGAAGCTGCTAAGATTGAAGAGCAATTTAATAAAGGAGAAATCCTTTCTTTTGTGAAGAAAAGTGTTAATAATGTCATAAAATTAGAACAATTATTTCATGCACCGATTTCTAAATTGAGTGAAGCTTACCGGTCAGAAATCATTGATTCAATTGTGCCCAAGGGTGTTGAGTTTTTTGGAGAATGGCTAACTAGCCGGGTAGATGTGTTAATGGAGAGGCTCAGATTACAAGAAATTATTCGGGAGCAAGTAGAAGCATTCTCTGTCGAGAGACTGGAAGAAATGGTACTAACCATTATTAATAGCGAATTAAAAATGATTACACTTCTAGGGGCATTGCTTGGTGGAATTATTGGTCTTTTTCAAGGGATTTTGGCCATTCTGCTTTAGAGCAGTTTACCAATTATCAGATACACACCTCGCAATGAATGGCATAGTTTGGTATAGTGAAGTGATTGCCCAAAATGGAAAGGGGATTCAAAAGATGGCAGTTAATTTATTTAATATCGCAGGTGAACTTGAGAGAGCAGTAAGGCAAAGCAATGAATATTTAATTTTGAAGCAAGCTTATGCTGAGGTCAATGCTGATCCATCAGCAAAGGCGATGTTTGATAACTTTCGCCATATTCAAATGCAGCTTCAACAAAAACAAATGATGGGGCAGGATATATCTCAGGCAGAGGTTGCGCAGGCACAAAAATCTGTAGCACTCGTACAGCAAAATCCTAAAATAGCCAAGCTAATGGAAGCAGAGCAGAGGATGAGCATGCTTATTGCTGAGTTAAATAAAATCATTATGAAACCACTTGAAGAATTATATGGACCACTAGGTTAATTCCATATTTGGATATGAAAACCGCTCCTTATTTTAGGAGCGGTTTTTCATATATAATTATTGAGTTGATTCTTTAAAACCTGCCGCCAAGCTGCTGCTCAGCCATTTGTACAAGGCGCTTCGTAATTTCTCCACCAACTGAAC
>NZ_JBALOZ010000098.1:0-191 GCF_036965125.1 Bacillus sp. JJ1503 | reverse complement strand
CCATTAGCTCTTGAAGATGTTTCTGGGCCAAGGTTCACACCGAATTCTGTTGCAATTTCGTACTTCATTTGCTCAATTGCCTGAGAAACTCCTGGTACTACTAGCTGATTTGAATTGTTGCTTCTTGCCATGTAAATCATCTCCTTTGGTGTAATTAAATGTTACAGTCCTATTTTTAATTGAATAATTAC
>NZ_JBALOZ010000097.1:12444-12564 GCF_036965125.1 Bacillus sp. JJ1503 | reverse complement strand
GTGGATGGACTTTTTGGTCGTGATAGGACAGTGAAAGTTTTTCAGAATTCGTTTATTAATACCCAATTATTTCAAAATATTGACATTCTCCCAATTTCACATAAAAATATACATGTAACT
>NZ_JBALOZ010000097.1:0-12342 GCF_036965125.1 Bacillus sp. JJ1503 | reverse complement strand
TAACTATATAATGTTATGGATCAATTTTTTAATAGAAAGGAAGATACATATGTTTAAGAGAATTGCAGCAGATGCTTTAGGCTTGTCTGATATTGGGAAAATTATCGACCCACAAGACTATGACAAAACCGAGGCTGATGACTATGTGATGCATGAGGATAATGAGAAGATTTATTTTCTAATTAAAACGAAGGCAGATGAATACTGTTTTACCAATTTAGCGCTGATCCATGTAGATGGGGAAAAAGCTATTTCGTCTAAGAGAACATTAAGAAGATACTCATATTATGAAAATGAAATATCGGATGTAGCCTTAGAAACTGCTGGAAAAATCGATCTCGATATCGAAATTAAGTTCAAATTAGGCTCACAGATTTTTGATATTGATGTTCAGAAAGATCAAATTGAAAAATTAAAAGATTTATATAAAGCACTGATTCGCATTTCCGAGATTTATAAAGAAAATAAAAAATATGTAGGCTTAGCTGATGCAAGTCTTGAGAAGGCTGTTTCTGTTTTGCACGGTGCACGCCTTGGTGAAAATATAGCATTAGATAAAGAGTATCAAAAGCTAACAGATTTTGGCTTTACTTGGCTCACCTCCGTCAGAGAACAATACCAAATCAAGGACTTTGGCAAAGTCTTTGAAAAATATATCAATAATTAAGAAGCTTAAATACATTTGTTAAACATTAAAGCAGCCTTTCTTTCGGAGAAGGGCTTTTTTTATTCATTTCTGGACAACTTTTTGGCTTTTCTCGAATACCTGTCCATATAAACTTGGAAGGATATCTGTTTAAAACCTTGCAAAAAGAATTTCATATTGCAATTTTGAAAAATCTTACTATTGTGTGACAAAAAACAATTTTGTTTTTACATTGATATGGTATCCTAGGTATATACTACTTTTGGAGGTATCGAGATATGGCAATTACTATAGAAAACCCTAAAAATGCCAAAAGTGACAAACCACAATTTTCAAGGACCAATCCATTTTTAGCACCGGTTCTTAAAAATAGTAACTTAAATGGAACAGGCTCAAGTAAAGAAACAAGACATATTGAGTTATCATTAAAAGGTTCTGGCCTTTCATATGTTCCAGGTGATGCGCTTGGTATTGTCCCTGCAAATGATCCGGAACTTATATCATCCCTTCTTGAAGAAATGGGATGGGACGGTGAAGAAATTGTAACTGTTGGAAAACAAGGGGAGACGCTGCCATTGAAGGAAGCGTTAACAACGTATCTTGAAATTACTCTGCTGACGAAGAAGGTTTTACAGCAGGCAGCAGCCTTTACAGAAAATGAAGAGCTGCAAAGGCTTATATTGGTTGAAAATGCAGACCAGCTAAAGGAATATTGTTATGGTCGCGATTTATTAGATATGTTGCGCGATTTTGGCCCTTGGAAGGCATCTGCCCAAGAAATCGTCTCCATATTGAGAAAAATGACGCCGCGTCTTTATTCTATCGCAAGCAGCATAAGTGCTAATCCAGATGAAGTTCATCTAACAATTGGTGCTGTACGCTACACTGCTCACGGGCGTGAACGAAAAGGGGTTTGTTCAGTTCAATGTGCTGAACGAGTTCAAGAAGGAGATACGCTGCCAGTCTTTGTTCAAGCCAATAAACACTTCTATTTACCAGAGTCACTAGAGAAAGATATTATTATGGTTGGTCCTGGTACAGGCATTGCTCCATTCCGTTCTTTCATCCAGGAATGGGAAGTCAATCAAGCAGCTGGCCGTACATGGCTCTTTTTTGGAGATCAGCATGAAGCAACGGATTTCCTTTATCAAGACGAATTGGAAAAATATCAACAAGACGGAGTATTAACAAAGCTTGATACTGCCTTCTCTCGTGATAAAGATGAAAAGGTGTATGTTCAGCATAAAATGCTTGAACATAGTAAAGAATTGTTTGAATGGATTGAAAATGGAGCTTATTTCTACGTTTGTGGGGATAAGGAACGTATGGCGAAAGATGTTAACGATGCTCTTGTTACTGTTATTGAAAAAGAAGGTTCGATGACTCGAGATGAAGCCGAAGCTTATCTAAAAGATATGCAAAAGCAAGGTCGTTATCAGCGTGATGTATATTAAATGAAACGCATTTTATTTTAAAGATCCTAAGTTTTTAACAATCCAGCTCCCTCCGTTCCAAGCGAAATGGAGGAAGCTGGATTTTTTAATGAACTGTAAAGGTCATACTTTCTTTTTTAAAATAGCACGGACAGGGCTTCCATCTGCTTCTGCAAGCGGCAATGGGATAGCTGCTAACTCATATTCCCCTGGATCGATATGATCAAGTACAAGCCCTTCCAAAATATGAACTCCGTGCCGAGTCAGTTCATGATGAGCAGGTAGTTCCTTGCTGTCTAAGGGATCAACTGAAGGCAAATCAAGGCCGAATAGCCGAACACCTTTTTGTGAAAGATAAGCTGCCAGTCCTGGCTCAATAAAGGGAATACTTTCTGGAAAAACCGCTCGATTTTTCCATGCCCCTGTATAGATTAACAGACGGGTCACCCCGGATAAGTCGACCTTACTTACTTCATCCACACCAATACTATCTTTATTCGGCAAATGGATGACAAGTGCTTTCCCAATATACAAATCTAAATCAAGTTCGATTACTCTTTTTCCATCATTATCAAAATGAAAAGGAGCATCAATATGTGTACCTGTATGTGCACTCATTGTGATTTGTCCGACATTTACGGACCCGCTTTCTTCTTTGCTCCAGTTAACTTTATAGGAAAAAGGAGTATCTCCCGGCCAAATAGCTACTTTTTCATCCAATCGTTGTGAAATATCAACCCATTTACTCATGCGCATTCCCCTTCATAGTTTTGTCCTTAAGCTCCACAATTCCGGAAAGAATTGGTGATCAAGAACTCTTTTTAAATAGGGAACCCCTGAAGAGCCACCTGTTCCCTGCTTATGACCGATAATTCTTTCCACTGTGTTCATATGATGAAACCGCCAAGACTGATGCCCGCTTCCAATATCAACAAGCTTCTCAGCTAATTCGTATAAATCCCAATATTGTTTCACATCTCGATAAACGGTCAGCCACGCTGCTTCCACAGTTGCATTTGACTTGTAATTTAGTGACCAGTCTCTATCAAGTGCCTCCTGATCGATTGACAAACCTCGAATAGCAAGAGCATGGATCGCCGCATCGTAAATGCTTGGCTTATTCAAAGCCTTGTTCAATGTTTCGAAAAGCTCGTTTTGATGCTTATAAACTACTAGTGAAGAAGCATTTTTATGCCCTAGTGCAAATTCAATCAGTCGGTTTTGGTATGATTGAAATCCTGATGAAGACCCTAGCTTGTCACGAAATTCTAAATATTCAGCGGGTGTCAACGTAGACAATACACTCCATGATTGAATCAATTGCTGTTGGATTCTTGAAACACGAGCAAGCATTTTAAAAGAAGGCTCTAAGTTATTTTGGTGAATACATTCTGTCGCTGCTGCAAGCTCGTGGATGATGAGCTTCATCCATAATTCACTTGCTTGATGGATGATGATAAACAGCATTTCATCGTGATGATTGGATAATAAGTGTTGACTAGAAAGGATTTTATCAAGATGTAGATAATCCCCATATGACATATGTTTTTGGAAATCTGTATGTATCGTTTTTTCGAGACTGGTCTCCTGACTATGTTCATTAACGGGTTTTTTCTCCATACTTTTCACCTTCTTCTTATCCATATTTTCTGCTATTTGATAAATAAACCGTATCAAGAATAATACTTTCCGTCAATTAAAAATCTTAATATTTAAAAAATATAGATTATTTAAGTGAATTTTTATTTACTTCATACAAACTCTAAGATATCCTTCTAGTAACTTATTAGAAGGGATTGAAGATTATTAATGACAACGAATTCATTTATCCCAACTAAAGGATATGCACAACAATTAGATCGAAATAGTATGACCTTTAGAGAAGAGTTTTACATTAAAGACGGTATTTATTATATGGACGGAAACTCTTTAGGACTGCTTTCTAAAAGGGCAGAAAAAACATTGCTTCTCAGTTTAGACGATTGGAGGAATCTGGGTATTGATGGATGGACTTCTGGGCATCAGCCTTGGTTTGATTTTTCGGAGAAATTAGGAGCATTGACTGCCCCGTTAATAGGAGCAAAGTCAGAAGAGACAATTGTTACAGGCTCAATCACAATAAATATTCATCAAATGTTAGCAACGTTTTACAAACCTGAAGGAACACGGACAAAAATAGTGGCAGATGAATTAGACTTCCCATCTGATATTTATGCGATAAAATCCCAATTGCACCTGTTTGGGCTTGATCCAAATGAACATTTAGTGCTAGTAAAAAGTCGTGATTCGCGCATTATTAACGAAGCCGATATCATTTCTTCTATGACTGATGAGGTCGCCATCGTCTGGCTGCCATCTGTTCTATATCGAAGCGGTCAGCTCCTTGATATGGAGCTTTTAACAAAAGAAGCTCATAAAAGAAATATATTAATCGGGTTTGATCTAGCCCATTCGATAGGGGCTCTTCCGCATTCCTTGCATGATTGGGGTGTCGATTTTGCAGTCTGGTGTAATTATAAGTATTTAAATAGCGGTCCAGGCGGCGTGGGAGGATTATTTGTACATGAAAGACATCATGGAAAAGCCCCTGGTCTAGCAGGTTGGTTCAGTTCAAACAAAGAAAAACAGTTTGATCTTGAACTGGATTTGACACATGCCCATTCGGCTGGTGCCTTCCAAATCGGCACTCCACATATATTAAGTACTGCCCCGCTCTTAGGGTCCCTCGAAATTTTTGCTGAAGCAGGAATCGAAAATATCCGTGAGAAGTCTCTAAAAATGACTGGATATATGATGTATTTAATCGGGACTGAACTTTCAGATTTTGAATTTAGTATTGGAAACCCAGCAGAAAATGAGCGCCGTGGAGGGCATGTTTGTTTAGAGCACCGCGAAGCGGCACGAATTTGCAAAGCTTTAAAAGATCATCATGTCATCCCTGATTTCCGAGCGCCAAATGTCATCAGACTAGCCCCAATCGCATTATATACAACTTTTGAAGATATATGGGAGACCATTCAAATTTTAAAAAGAATTATGGTAAACGAAGAATATAAAAAATATGAAAATGCTAGAAATGTAGTAGCCTAGTTCTTTTTTAGCATACAAAAATTCCCAGACTTAGAGGCTTTCTCTTTTGGAACTCAAAAAGAGAAAAGCCTTTTCGTTTTAGGTTTCACTCTTCCATAATTTATACTCTATATTTTAATATACAAATAACGTCTTCCTATTACTTTTTAGAAAGACGTTAAAAAACATTGATAAGACATAAATCCAATTTTACTAGCAAAATAATAATTCTACGCTTCTTTCATCACCCATACCGAAACTGCTTTCTCCTCACCAACATTTACATAACGGTGAGGAGTAGTACTCTGAAAGTAAATACTATCGCCAGCTTGAAGAGAAATTTCATCTTCACCTAATGCAATATTCATTTCCCCTTGAATCACATATCCAAATTCAACCCCAGGGTGACTGACCAGCTCCATCTCGCTTTGCTCCCCTGGCAGAATTTCTACCAGTAAAATTTGCTCATCACTAAGATGGCTTGGCATCAGTTCATGGTACCTTACGATATCATTCGATAATTGCAGTAATCTGTGTTCACCTTTTCTAATGACAAATTGATTTTCTTTTGAGCCATCAAAAAAATAATTGATTGGAGTATTTAAGGCTGTGCATATTTTCCAGAAGTTGCTGACAGTTGGGTCCACAAGACCTCGTTCTATTTGTGAAAGGAGGCCTTGGCTTAAGCCCGTTTTCTCCGCTAAGTCAGCAAGTGTAAAGCCTTGCTTTTTGCGAATTTCTCTGACCTTGTATTCCTTTATCATCTATATAACCACCCTTCTAATAATGGCAAGCAGCCAGATGGTCTTGACCCCTGCCTTCAAGCTTAGGGCTGATTAAACATCTTTCAGTTCGCTTTGGACATTTTTCATAGAAAACACAGCTTACTTCTCCCTTAGGCGGCAAAGTTTCGGCAAAGCCTTTGATGCCTTGTTCATTCGTTTCAAAAAGGCTTGGCAATGATGATAAAAGGATTTCAGTATAAGGGTGCTGTGGATCATTAAATAGTTTGTCTGTTTCACCCATTTCGACAATATTGCCTTTATAGAGTACAGCTACTTTCGTACACATATATTTTATGACGGACATGTTGTGTGAGATAAATAAATAGGTTAAGCCTCTTTCTTTCTTTAATTCCTTTAATAGATTAAGAACCTGTGCCTGCACGGAAACGTCCAATGCTGAGGTTGGTTCGTCAAGGACGATAAATGAAGGATCTGTAATTAGTGCTCTGGCAATTGCAATTCTTTGACGCTGGCCACCACTGAATTCATGGGGATACCGGTCCAGATGCTCTTCTTTTAGCCCTACCCGTTTTATTAATTTTAATAAATTTTCGTACGAACCTTTTTGCCTTCTTTCTGTTTTATCAAGTGCATAGAGTGGTTCCAAAATAATTTCTTTAATGGCCATTCTAGGATCTAATGAAGATTGCGGATCTTGGAAGACGGTTTGTAATTCTCCTGGCTTTCTACGAATATACTTATTTCTTTTCCATAAAGGATTGCCTTGATAAAGGATATCGCCTCCTGTTGGAGATTCTAGCCCAATAAGTAGTTTGCCAAACGTACTTTTTCCGGATCCAGATTCACCGACAAGCCCCAGCACCTCTCCTTCAGATATAGAAATGGACATATTATCTAGGGCTTTCACGGTTAGTTTCCCTTTTTGATAATGCTTATGTACGTGATCCATTTCGATCATTACGGTCATAGAATCAATCCCTTTCCAGCCAACATGCTATATCATGCTGATTTTGCCATTGAATTAATTCAGGCTGCTTTGTCCGACAAATATCCATTACGTAATGGCATCTTGACGCAAACGCACAGCCTACTGGACGTTCCATTAAGTTTGGCACCTCGCCTTGAATCGCCTTTAATGGTTCATTCGCATCCTTGCCATCAGGTAAGGCTTCAATTAGTGCTCTGGTGTATGGATGCTGAGGAGCATGTAAAACCTCCTTCGTCTCACCGGACTCAATCACTTCTCCCGCATACATGACAACCGTTCGATCGCAAATCTGTGAAACGACCCCTAAATCATGGGTAATAAATAAAATCGATGTTCCTTTCTTCTCATTTAATTCTTTCATAAGCTGCAAAATTTCATGCTGAATGGTTACATCTAAAGCTGTTGTTGGTTCATCTGCAATAAGCAGATCAGGAGGGGCTGCCATCGCAAGCGCGATTACAATCCTCTGGCGCATTCCTCCGCTTAATTCAAACGGATATTGTTTAGCTACATGCTCTGGATTGTGAATATGTACATCTTTTAACGCATTAATCATTAATTGTTTCGCTTCTTTTTTGCTCACTTTCCGATGTCTGCGAATAACTTCTGATAATTGCTCGCCAACCTTCATCGTCGGATGAAGAGCCGTCATAGGCTCTTGGAAAACCATCGCAATTTTCTTCCCGCGAATGGTTTGTATTTCTTTTTTTGATAAAGTTAATAAATTTTCTCCTCTATATGAGATTTCTCCATTCGTTATTTGCGCATTATTTTCTAATAGACCTAATATTGAAAGGGCTGTGATTGATTTTCCTGAGCCTGATTCTCCTACGATCCCGACAATTTCTTTTTCCTGAATGGAAAGATTAATATTTTTTAGAGCTTCAATCGTTCCTCTGAAGGTTTGGAAATTGACATGTAAATTTTTTATTGCTAACATTCCACCGCCCTCCTATCTGCTTGATTTCGGATCCAATACATCACGGATTCCATCTCCAATTAAATTTAAGGCTCCTGCCGATAAGAAAAGTAATAAACATGGAAATGTCGGATACCACCAGAAATCCAGCAAGTACTTCCAGCCAATACTAATCATAGCTCCCCATTCAGGTGCTGGCGGTTGTGCCCCTAAGCCCAAAAAGCCTAATGTGGCAATTAATAGAATCGCATCCCCTACATCTAATGTCCCTTGAATGATGACAGGAGAAACTGAATTCGGCATAATATGTTTTCGAATAATTCGAAGCGGATGGATGCCGAACGTTTGCGCAGATTTAACAAATAATGACTCTCGTAAACTTAATGTTTCACTTCGAGCTAAACGAACATAGACAGGAATCTTTACAATCGCAATTGCAATCATCGCATTTTGAATACTTGGCCCTAATGCTGCAGCCAAAGCCATTGCCAAAATCAATGTTGGGAAGGCTAGGACCATATCCATTATTCTCATTATGACTTGATCAATCATCCCGCCGAAATACCCCGAAATCGTTCCAATCATTAATCCAATAGCAGCAGCAATCAAAATGGCTAATATTCCTAACCCTAATGACAATCTTGCCCCATACAAAATTCTTGTAAAAATATCTCTTCCGACTTCATCTGTGCCAAACCAATGGGACCATGATGGAGGCTGGAATTTATTTGCTGCATCAATAACGGTCGGGTTATACGGAGTTAATAGTGGAGCCAAAATCGCAGCCAAAATAATCACACCTAAAATGATTCCGCCTGCCATTGTCAGCTTATTTTTTTTCAGCTTATATAATAGTGCACTTCTTTTCACTAGAGGCAGCTGTTGTATATCCGTTTGTGGCTGTGCTTCCAATTCATTTTCCTCCTTTCTATCATTCTTTTATTTGAGGATTTAGCACATAATAAGAGAGGTCGACAATTAGGTTAATGAGCACATACCCAATCGAAATAAATACAGTAAATCCCATCATAGCCGGGAAATCTAAATAGGAGATGGATTGAACCACATATCTTCCCATTCCAGGCCATCCGAATATCGTTTCAGTCACGACCGCACCGCCAAGCAATGCGCCAAACGAAACCCCGATGATCGTGATGGTTGGGATTAAAGCGTTTCGTAAACCATATTTGATTAAGAGATATGGTCCATGGATTCCATTTGCAATTGCTGTTCGAAAATATTCTTTTTCCAATACCTCTAACATGCTCGCCCTAACTTGGCGTGTGATAATGGCTAATTGGGCAAAGGACAGGACAATCGCCGGAAGTATGATATGACGAAGACTGCTCTGAAAAGCAACAAAGTCCCCGCTTAACAAGCTATCGAGCAAATAAAACCCAGTGACATGTGTAGGTGGATTAATATGCATATCAATTCGTCCGTTTGCCGGAAACCAACCTAATAATCCGTAAAAAATAAATATCACAACCAACCCGCTCCAGAAAACCGGTGTGGAAATTCCACTAATCGTAAAAATTCTGCTCGCATGATCCCAAAACGTATTTTTCTTAACGGCCGCTAAAATACCGAGCGGAATTCCAATAACAATGGCTATGAAAAAAGCTAGTATCGCTAATTCTAATGTTGCTGGGAAAAAGACAAGCAAGTCATCCAACACAGGTTTTTGCGTACGAATAGACGTACCTAAATCCCCGCTCAGCAACCCCTGCATGTAATGGGCATATTGGGTCAGAACCGGCTGGTCTAGACCCAATTGCTTTCTAACTTGTTCTAATGTTTCTTCATTGGCCCGTTGACCGGCCATCATACTGGCCGGGTCACCGGGAATAATATTTGAAAGAATAAACGTTATAAAGGTAACGCCAAAAATAACAAAAACTAGTAGCAATAATCTTTTGAAAATCATTTTTGCCATAACAATCCCCCGCTATTATCGCAGATTAACGGGCAGTAAGATCCCCAAATTAAGGTTCGGGCATAAACATTTAATAGTATTTTGGGGATCAACTGCCCATAAAGGCCCGATTATAGGAACACAGACTAAGAACGCCACCTCCTGTGGCAACGTCTGTGTGACCCACATCCTGTGGGACGCAACTAACAATCAGTAAGATTATGGCTGACTAAAAGCGCCACATACAATGGCAACTTAGTCCTAGCACTCCTATTCGTCTGCCTCCCACTGATTGAAGTTTCACCTTACTGCTTATTCATCTCTGCTAAATTATAAATTCCTTCAAGCATTGGATTGTAAACAAAACCTTGGACAGATTTACTTACTGGCAAGGTAAAATCCTTTTGGAAGAGTAAGATATACGGTGCTTCTTCAATAACAATATCTTGGATGTCAAAATACAAAGCTTCCCTTTCTTCTTGGTTATTAGAAGTTGCCGCTTGCTTTAATAATGTATCAACCTGATCATTTTTATAGAAAGCACGGTTTCCGGCTAATCCGAAGTTTGCTGAGTCATACCAATAGTTCATAAACATATATGGATCACCAAAGTCCGGGCTCCATACGCCAAGAGCTAAATCAAATTCCCCTTTATCCATCATTTCGCGTGAAGTAGCATAAGCAACCTTGTTCAGTTCAACATTTACACCAATCTCTTTTAAATTCGCCTGAATCGTTAATGCTTCTGTTTCCCACCATGTTTTATTATCTGAATACAATAAAGTCAGGGTTACATCAGTTGCTCCTGCTTCAGCTAATAGCTCTTTTGCTTTTTCAATATTTAGCTCATATTGGATGGCATCTTTATTATGACCCCATAATCCATCTGGAACAGGCCCTCTCATCGGTGTAGCAAATCCTTGGTGAACAACATCAATCATTGAATTATAATCAATTCCATAGCTTAGCGCCTGTCTTACTTTAGGGTCTTTTAATGCTTCATTTCCTTTACTGGAATTAACATATACATAGTCCACTAGCAAGCTTGGTTTTTGTAATAACTCTACATGATCCATCGAGCGGACGGATTCGATCTGTTCTGTCGGAATTCCCTCAGCAACATCAATTTCTCCCTTTTCTAATTGCATGCGTTGTGTAGCCCCGTCAGCAACAATTCTAAAATATACTTCTTCAATGCTAGGTTGAACCTTCGCCTCTTTATTAACAGAAAGTTTTATATACTCACCTTGTTTCCATTCTGTTAATTCATATGAGCCGCTTCCCATCGTATTATTTGCTAAATAGTTTTGTCCTAAATCTCCATCCTTTTCATGCTCCATAACCTTCGGATTCACAATTCCCCCATAGTTAGCTGCCAAAGTGGATAAGAAAGGCGGGAAGTTTTCTTTTAATGCAAATGTCACCACATATGGAGACTCCACCTTAATCTCTGAAATAACACCATAAACTTCTGCAGGACCGTTGCCAATCTTTAATGTCCGTTCAAAAGTAGTTTTAACCGCTTCTGCATTAACCTCTGTTCCATCGGAAAATTTATGGCCCTCATTTAATGTGAATGTCCATGTCTTTCCATCCTCACTTACCTTCCATTCCTTAGCTATTCCTGGTTTTACTTCAGTTGACTCACCATCATACTCTACTAATCTCTCATAAGCAGGGTATGTAATTTTCCATGCTGAGTTATCCATCGTAACCGCAGGATCCAGCGTCCCTTGGTCAGCTGTCATGGCAACAGTCAAGATTTTCTTTTCTGTGCTGTCACCATTAGCCGTTTCTGTGCCTTCCTTTTCCCCTGTCTTCGCAGGAGCATTCGAGTTTTGTACACAACCTGCCAAAACGATAAGTACACTAAACAAAAGGAACATTAACTTTTTCTTCATTTTTACCCCTCACTTTTCGATCTCTTGATATAGGATACCTTTGAAATATTCCTGCTTTCCCTTTTTCTTTGCCCAGCTTTTCGTGCCGTATTCAAAATGCCACCACTCATCCGTATTTGAAATAAAGCCAACCCCCATCATGACATTTTTTAATATTCTCCTGTTGATTAAAAATTCTGTCTCTTCGGATGACAAGTCAGCCTTTTTCTCAAACCAATCAAGCTGGGACCTTTCATGGAATTCATCAAATTCACTACCCATCTGAAGCCACCCATGTTGATCAGCTATCGTTAGATCAACAGCCCCTCCCGATAAATGCGGGGATGGATTTGTAATATCTTTAGTTGGAGTCGCCACAAATTTATATAGCTCCTGTTCTAATTCCATATCTTTAAAACCTTCATTTTCTAAATCACGCTTCGTTTGTTCATAAATCGCCCTTTGCGTCTCGTAGGAACGCCACCCATCAAGGATTACAAAAGAGATTCCTTCAGGTAAAAGATGAGAAGCTTCAAGCAGCTTTTCCATAACCTCTTTCCTTAAATAACATTCGTTTTCCGCACCAGGTAAACCATTCAAAAAATAATAAGGATAAATATGTATTTTCTCAGATGCCTCTGAAACTGGAACCAACACTTTTTTCACCTCAAAATCGTTTTAGCTTTCTAGGTTTTTTTGCTCACCTCCTACTTCTAAATATTAAAACTAATTTTAATATTTTAAAT
>NZ_JBALOZ010000096.1:15298-15582 GCF_036965125.1 Bacillus sp. JJ1503 | reverse complement strand
GTGTGAATATATACAAAACCAATGACTGGCAAACGACCGTTTATATATTCTGCAATTAATTCTGTACGTGATTTTTCACTATTAATACCTCGGCGTGGCTTAGCCCAAGCATTCGTAGTGGCAATATGAATATAATCAATATCTGCTTTCATTAATTCATCAAGTAATTCAAATGTTTCTCTCATGGTGATTCCTGGTGTTTCGGGTTCTTCAGGTGAAAAACGATAACCAATTAAGAATGGTCTGCGGAAAATGTTGTCATTGGAGCCATCATGAGGCGATTT
>NZ_JBALOZ010000096.1:13101-15252 GCF_036965125.1 Bacillus sp. JJ1503 | reverse complement strand
GATCATCATTCGATGAATGATTTAATGTATATTGACTAAAGTTTCTATTTCTTTTGAAATGGCGTTACTGCCTGCATGTAATTTTGCGGCGATCTGTTTAATATTGCTACGAGAAATTTGATTAGCAGGTGCTGCAATTGCTAAGGCAGCTATAACCTCTTGATTGCGAAAAACAGGAACGGCGACACAGCGAATACCAACAATACGTTCCTCATCATCAAATGCATAACCGTCATCACGAATAGCCTTTAAATGATAATGAAATAGTTGTGAGTCTTGAAACGTATTTTTTGTTGCACGTTCAAGTGACAATTTATCAAATATGGAAGCTAGCAATTCTTCATCTAAATTAGCTAAGATCACTTTTCCTAAAGCGGATTGATGTAGTTTTGAACGATTTCCAATTTCTTCGTCTGCTGATTCCTGAAAGGGAGTGTGTAATACTTGCGTCATAACAAGATCGGTCCCGTCCACTTTTCCTATATAGGTACTCATCTGTAAATTTTGTGCCAGTTGGTAAATTGAACGTAATGAAGCCCAATCCATTTCTGAACGTTTTTCAAAGCTTTCGCAAAACATTTTATGATGAATAAAATATTGAGCTTGAAGTTTATAAACATATCCCATATCTTCTAGGGTAGTTAAAATCCGAAAAGCCGTAGATTTACTTAATTTCTGTTCGTCCATCACTTCTCTTAACGTAATGCCTTTACGCTGTTTTACTAATTCTAAAACGAGAAGGCCCTTTTTTAATGTCGATACTTCATTCTGTGCCATTTCATCACCTCAGTCTCAGATAGTATAGATGTTTTATTTTTTGGACTCAAACTATACAGAATGAGTTTCATTATTTGAAACTTGTTCAAAGGAATTTGTGAGTCTCATTTTAAAAAACTATGATATAGCTAATCAATGTTAGGAGGCAAAAACAATGAAATATACAACATTAAAAAAATCTAATCTTGAAGCATCAGTCATTGGAGTTGGTACAAATGCAGTTGGTGGGCATAATTTATTCCAAAATTTAAGTGAGGAAGATGGAAAAGATTTTGTAAGGGAAGCATTAAACATCGGGGTAAATTTTATTGATACAGCTGATATTTATGGTTTTGGTCGTTCTGAAGAATTAGTTGGTGAAGTATTAAAAGAATTTAAACGAGATGACTTAGTGATTGCAACGAAGGGAGCGCAACATTGGTCCAGCGATGGCTCAGTAAAAACGGATAATCGTCCTGAATATTTGCGAGAAGCAGTTGAAAAGAGTTTACAAAGAATGCAATTAGACTACGTGGATTTGTATTATTTACACTTTCCAGATCAAGTAACACCGTTTGCTGAATCTATTGGAGAATTAGCCCGCTTAAAAAAAGAAGGAAAAATTCGTGCCATTGGGATTTCGAATGTTTCACTTGAGCAATTAAAAGAGGCAAACATTCATGACGAGATTTCCGTCTTGCAATCACCTTACAATATGTTAGATCGGTCAGCTGATGCAGATTTATTACCGTATTGTATTGAAAATAATATTTCCTTTATTCCATATGGCCCGTTAGCATTTGGTTTGCTTGGTGGTGGTTTCACAAAAGACTCTAAATTGGATACACAAGATTGGCGCAATTCAGTTCCATTATTCCAAGGTGACCAATTCCAACAAATACTTAAAACAGTGGACAAATTAAAAGAAATCGCTACGCAAAAAGAAACAACTCTTCCTAACTTAGCGCTAGCTTGGTTACTCTCTCAGGAGGGTGTTGACTCAGTCATTCCAGGAGGTAAACGAAAAGAACGCATCCGTGAAAACGTTCAAGCAAGCGAAATTAGTTTTTCTAAGGAAGAGTTAAACATTATTAACGATATTCTAAATAACAACTGAGTCTTTACAATGCAGTTGTCCGAAAGTCATTGAAAGCGCAATTCTCTAGCATGAATTGCGTTTTTCCTCTTTACTCCATATTGAATATGGTAAAATCCTAATGTAGGGGGTGGGGAATAATGGATAGAATAAAAATTCATCCACTGATACTATTTAGTCTTTTTATTAATGCTATTGCAATGGGAATGTTTGCTTTTCAAAATTAAAAAGAAAATGATATAGGTTATACCGTTACATTTATGTTTCTATGTCTATTTTTAATTGGTCTTATCATTTAT
>NZ_JBALOZ010000096.1:0-13032 GCF_036965125.1 Bacillus sp. JJ1503 | reverse complement strand
TAGTAATATAGACCAACAAATAGAAGAAAAAAAGGGGGACTTATTTAACTAACCTCAAGCCCTTCCCTTCATGAATCTCTTGAATACCTTCTTCACAAACTCCATATGAACGCCAGGAACAAGTTTCACACACAATTTGAATATCGGAAGGGATGACATACTTTCGAATGCACGACTCAATCTCCTCCCAACTCAAAATTTGCCCGATTTTAAGCCCCATTTTCTCTAGAATAGCGGCATCTCTATCATAANNGTATTTCCCTGAGTTTGGGTATTTTTCACACAGCTGATCAGGTCCCTTTATTAGCTGAATTAACGTCTTGGGGTTATTTCTCAACGTTTGATGCAAATGCGTCATATTTTCCACGTATTCTTCGGAATAACCCATACCCCGATAGCCCAGAAGGCAAAAAAGATGATGACCTCGCAGTTTATACATAACTCTGCCCCCATGTACAAGTTCAACAAATTGAAGTGTTAACTAAAAGTGATTACTAGTTAACACATATCAATCATCATAACATATCAAACCTAATTTAATGGGAACTTTTTTGTTTCACGAACGGTTCTTGAATGAAATTTGAAAGAGATAAAGAAAACCTTTTTAAACATCACTGGATATTCAACTACGATTCAGACCTTTCAATTGTTCTGCTGTAATCTTTTTTCATCATGACCTTTTTAAAATCTATCTTCGTTGTTAAGATTCCGATCAAGACTAGAAAGGCACCTATGTATCCTTTTTCGGAAAGAACTTCACCGGCGAAAATAAAAGCAAATAAAGCTGCGAATACGGGTTCCAATGAAAATATGAGACCTGTATGTGTGGGAGTCGTATATTGTTGGGCTGCAGTTTGGCCGATAAAACCAATCGCACTGCAGAATATACTTAATGCCAAAATAGATACCCATGATTCTGTCGTGTTAGGAAGATGTGGATTTTCAAAAAATAAAGATAGCAGCAGCCCCCATGCCCCGGTAAAACCAAGTTGTAATATTCCGAGAGAAATAGAATCTACATTCTTCGTCAATTTATCCGTCACAATGATGTAAATGGCATAAAACAAAGCCCCTAATATGATGAGAAAATCCCCAGAGCTAATGCTAAATCCATCATTTAATGTTAAAAGGGCGATACCTGCTATTGCGAAGACGACACCGATAACCACCCGTTTTTCAGTTTTTTGTCTAAAAAAGATGGCTAATAACAATGGAACAAATACAACCGCAAGACTAAATAAAAATCCTGCATTTGAGACGGACGTGGATTTTACCCCAATCGTGACAACAGAAATGGCTGAGAACAAGATGGTCCCTAATAAAAATCCATATTTAATCGTCTGAAAATCAATGTGCATAAAGCGTTTATAGAATACGAGCCCTGCTAAAACAAAAGCTATACCGAAGCGTAAGGCGATCAAGTTAAATCCTTGAATAGATTCAAGACCCATCTTCATGAATAAATAAGAGGATCCCCAAAATAATGTGACCACAAGCATCGTGAAATCTGCCTTTAATTGAGTATTCATCCCCATCCTATTTACTTTAGGAACAGCTGTACTCCCATTCATTTTTTATCA
Source organism: Bacillus sp. JJ1503 (assembly GCF_036965125.1). Classification (NCBI taxonomy): domain Bacteria; kingdom Bacillati; phylum Bacillota; class Bacilli; order Caryophanales; family Bacillaceae; genus Bacillus; species Bacillus sp. JJ1503. The sequence continues at coordinate 11,452 of NZ_JBALOZ010000096.1, read as the reverse complement.
TCACCTATCCTGTCTTAAATTGATTATTTTACATTATATATGTAGAATTTAAATTAGAAAAATGAATGTTTTTAAAGTTATACATGAATAGATTTCATGAAAAAGGAGTGATCAAATTGTCTCTTGCAAAGTTTGAGATTTTTAGTAGCGTTGTGGAATTGGGGAGCCTCACGAAAGCGGGGGAAGCACTCGGTTTAACACAATCTGCTGTTAGTCATGCCATTTCTAGTCTTGAAACGGAGTGGGGATTTTCCATTCTCAATCGCGGACGCTCAGGAATCCATTTGACGAGCAATGGAGAGCGCATTTTAACATACATCCGTGAAATTTTAAAATGGAACGAAGAAATGATTCAAGAAATAGCTAATATCAATGGAATGGAAATTGGTACAGTTCGGATTGGCACTTTTTCAAGTGTGTCCATTCACTGGTTGCCTGAAATCATGAAAGTGTTTAATGAGCGACATCCTTCTATCGAAATTAAGCTGCTGGAAGGAGATTATGATGATATAGAGCATTGGATTTCAACAGGTATGGTTGACTTTGGATTTGTGTCCTTGCCCACTTTACAACAGTTTGAAATGATTCCCTTAAAAAAAGATAGAATGCTCTGCATCGTCTCAGACCAACATCCTCTCGCTGAACAAAATGAGATTTGTTTTGACATGATCAAGGATGATCATCTAATCAAATCGAAAAAAGGAAGCGATAACGATCTAACACGAATGTTAAAAGAAAATAATGTTACGCCTAATATTAAATTTGAACTTACAGATGACCAAGCCATTATTTCAATGGTTGGAAATGGAATGGGAATCAGTATACTTCCTCAAATGGTATTACACCGTGTCCCAGCTAACGTGCGGGTTCTTCAATTAGCAGGAGAACACTATCGGACAATTGGTATTGCTGCTACATCCTTTAAAACCCTTGCCCCAGCTACAAAAAAGTTTATTGAATATCTGAATTCGTGGTTAAGTGAGCCTGCACGCTCCCATCGGATTTGAATGGATAGTACGTCATTATCGAATATCTTTCGTAAAATAACTAGGGAGCCATCGTGATTAGGTTGGGAACTTTTTTAAAAAGAAGCTTGGAAATGCATCTTTAAAATTACAAATTTGCCCATTTGAATGTTAAAATATAGGTAAATCGTTTGTGGATGCGGGAAAATTGATTTTTTCTTTATCCAAACATGCCAAAAAAGCAAAAGAAATATCGAGACAATAGAAGAGCATTCATTAACTGAGATACTATGGAGGATCCACATGAAAGTTCGACTGTCTAATTTTAGTGAAGAGTGGGCTCTAATGTTTCAAACTGAGGCTAAAATGCTGAAAACAATTTTTGGCGATGAGATCATTAGAATAGAACATTTTGGGAGTACGTCAGTTCAAGGCATGAAGGCAAAACCTGTCATAGATATGATGTGTATTGTTAAAGAGATAGCGAAGATTGATTTGTTTAATCGCAAAATGGAAGCTCTTGGTTATGATGTAGCGGGGGAATGGGGCATCGCCGGCAGAAGGCTATTTCGAAAAGGCGGTGAAAACAGAACCCATCATATTCATTTTTATCAATATGATAACGCTCAAATCGATAGGCACTTAATTTTTCGGGATTATCTTCGGTCCCATCCGGATGAAGCAGCAAATTATAGCCGCTTTAAAGAAGAGCTGGCCGAGCGGTTCGATAACTCAAGGGAATATAGTCAAGCCAAAAAAGATTTCGTGAAGGAAATGGAACAGAAAGCACTTCTCTGGTTTAAGGAGTTTCAGAGAAAATAACAACCTTTATTAGGTATATTAATCAAGAATTTGCCGGAAGGAATTTATACTATAATAACGAATTAATATAAAGGGAACCTAAAAATTGAACACTCGGTAATCGAATTAAAGAACAAAACTAGGTTTAATGTAAGGAGCGAAACGATGAAAGAAAATACAAAAAAAGAAATCTTTTCTTGGATAAAATCACTCGCATTTGCACTCATAATTGCTTTTATATGTAGAGAACTCCTATTCTCACCTACAACTGTATTCGGGGAATCTATGGCACCTACTTTTCAAGATCAAGAAAAGGTTGTAGTTAGTAAAACGGCTGGCATTCAACGGTTTGATGTGATTGTATTCAATGCCCCTGATGTGGAAGACAAAAAATATATTAAGAGAGTAATAGGACTTCCAGGTGACCGGATAGAGATGAAAGATGATGTCCTTTACATTAATGGCAAAGCATTTGAAGAATCGTATTTAAAGGAAAATAAAGCTGATAATCCATTTAATAAGCTGACTGGCGACTTTGAATTGCAAGAAGTGCCTAAAGGTTCTTTATTTGTAATGGGCGATAACCGTTTGAACAGTAAGGATAGCAGGCACATTGGCTTTATTCCATACGAATCAATCATCGGAGAAGTGAAGTTTCGATTTTATCCATTTCAAGCAATTGGCATACCAAAATAAAGTATTAATACAGGGCGTTTCTACAAAAGGTAGGGACGCTTTTTTACACTAAAGTTTCGTTTTTGGAGGGATAGAAATGGCAAGGTTTATTGACGACGTGGCTGGGGCTATCTATGATGTTTGTAAGTTTATTTTCACAAGTATTTGTTACCTACTTGCTGGAATGTTAATGGTTGGAGTCCCACTTTATCTGTTTGCGCTAGTATTTAAAACTATTAAGTAAGAAGTCGGTGACTGCAACACATTATCTTCTTTAGTTAATGGATGTGTTTCCACAACAAAGTGTAGGCACTAATTCAAGTAGCATAGATTAAAAGCTCTTATGCCGCAAATTTCAAACATATCAATTAAGTGGAGAGCTAAAATTCTCTCCACTACCTAATCAAATTGCTATTCAGTAAACGAAGCGGGGGATCCTGTTGAAGTATGCTCATTAACCCAGTCAAGAGAGACCTTTGAAACATCTTGCCAGTCAGATATCTCTGATTTATGCTGCTCTACCCAACTCATACAATATTGCGGATCTATACTATGCTCTAGGCATTGTTCTAAGAATAATTGGATGGTTGACTCCGTACAATTTTGCCATGTTCCACAAGTGTAATGAAAAATATTTTCCATTTTCGTTTGTATAGAAAGATCATTTGTACTGGACATTGCTGCTCCTCCTTTTGTTAAAACACAAATGTTAATTGTAGTACTCCCACATTCAGTTTTTCCAAAAGTAAATAATTTATGAATTTATAAATTAAAAATGAATCATTTGAGAATTTTTGCAAAACCGGCGTGATAGGCAGTGAAGGGCTTGGCCTTTAAAATTAACTTTGGAGAAAAATTAAAAAGAAAAGTAAATAAAGATATAAGGAGACTAAATTGAATAGAAAGAAAAAAATTATAGGTGTAGGTATTTTCTTTTTTTCATTGGTTGTAATAAAATTTGTTTTTCCTACATGGACACCAAATATAAAAGGAATAAATAGTATTAGCACTTTACAGCAGATAGAAATAAATGGGACTAAATTGGAAGTCATGATTAGAGGGAATAACCAATCAAATCCTATTATCATATTTGTTCATGGTGGTCCAGGTTGTTCGGAGATACCTTATGTAAGGAAGTACCAAGATTTACTCGAAAAGAATTTTACAATTGTTCATTATGATCAGCGAGGAAGTGGAAAATCCTATCACTTTTTTGAAGATTATTCGAATTTAACAACAGATTTGCATGTGGATGATCTTTTGGAATTGACGGACTATATCACAGAAAGGTTGGGCCAAGAAAAGGTACTATTAATTGGTCATTCATTTGGAACCTATATAGGAATGAAAGCTGCAAGCAAGGCACCTGACAAATTTTCAGCGTACATTGGAATTGGACAGGTTGGCGATACAGTTCAAAGTGAATTAGATAGTTTAAAATATACAATAAATCAGGCAAAGTTAGCTGGAAACATGGGTGACGTAAAAAAACTTGAGAACCTTAAAAGCTCAGTTGAAAATGGGGAAGAGCTTACACCGAGGAATTTAGTTCGAAAATATGGTGGAGCAGCAAGGTTGATTAATGATAATTTGGATTATTATTTAGGATTCCTATTCGGTCCCGAATATAATTTACTTGATGTAATTCGGTATGTAAAAGGAGTTTCGCTCTCACAGGGCATTTTAATACGTGAGGAAAGGCAACAAAGTATTACAAGTATGATAGATCATTTAGAAGTACCTTGTTTTTTTGTCATGGGTCAATATGATTATATGACCTCAGTAAATGCTGCAAAGGCATACTTTTCCAAAATTGAAGCACCTATTAAGGAGTTTATTATTTTTGATGAATCTGCACATTATCCACAGTTTGAGCAAAAAGAATTATTTGCAAATTGGTTAAATGAAACTTGGGGGGAACTTGATAAAAAATAATGGAGTCCCTGTGCTTGTTTATACAGTTTTTCTTAATTTACTTTTAGTCCATAGGCAAACTCAAAAGATAGTAAAGAAGCAGAACGTTGTGTAGAAGGTAGAATAGAAGTATATTAAGAATTGAAGCAACGGCCAATCTCTTTGATTGACCGCTGCTTTTTATGCGAGTTTTTTATACATTACAATATGCGGACCAATAGGAGGATAATCAAAAACTTCACCATGTATGTTAAAGCCTAATCTATTATAATACTGTTCTACAGAGGTTCTGGCATTGCACCATATAAGGTCAAACCCCTGAGCTTTTATTAAATTTTCGGCATAGGCAACAATTAATTTCCCAGCTCCTAGATTTCTAAACTCTTCTAAAGTCGCCATTCCTCGTAAGCGATATTGCATTTCAATAGAAAAATCAGGATTCCTTTCGATACAAAAGGACGCAATACTGATTAGCCTGCCTTGAGAAAATGCTCCAACATGAAGCGCCCCTGGTTCATGGTCTGTATCATATTTACAATCCTCAATCGTTTGGTGAGGACGCAGAACAGTATGTCTAGTACTATAAGTCATCTCTGGCGTAATTTTTCTAACCTCTAACATTCTTATCCTCCGATCTTTTTAAAGTATTAATAAATAATTCTCTAACCGTTCTAGTAATCCTGCTTCTTATTAAATGGAAAATGCATGGCAGAGTTGTGGAGGAGATAGAAAAAGTGATTAAAAATACCTACTATTGAAAAATACGAATGGGGTATGAGGGGAGGAAGATTGCGTCCATTTGGGTATTTATTAAGGATTATTATTAAAGTTTGAAAAAATACTAGAACAAAAAAACTCCCTCGCCGTCTCAAATTTCATGCTAAAGGGTGGTTTGGCAACCAACTTTAGCAGCCTGACGGCAAAGGGGCAAGGGGAAGTTATATTTCTGTTTTTAAGATCTGATCAATGATTTTCTTCTCCAATTTGGCTAAGGAAGGAGCGGAAAAGTCTCTTGGACGCGGGGCAGTATTTTTTATATCTAACGTGATTTCTCCATCCTCAATGAGGAGGATTCGATCAGCGATTTTTACAGCTTCTCGAACATCATGTGTTACGAGTAAGGAAGTATAGCCTTGATTCAGCCAAAGGTCTTCAATCAAATTTTGCATTTCCATTCTTGTTAACGCATCCAAGGCACTTAAAGGTTCATCTAGTAATAATAGAGAGGGCTTATGCACCAAAGCTCTTGCAAGTGCAACCCGCTGCTTTTGACCGCCGGAAAGTGTGGATGGCCATTCGTCTTTGAAAGATAATAATCTGACAGCATCTAAAGTTTGTTCTGCTTTTTCTTTCCAATTTCCTTTTAATCCAAGACCGACATTATTTATTACGCTTTTCCATGGCAAAAGTCGAGAATCTTGATACATCATGGTGGCACTAGACATCGATTCTTTAACAGGCGTATCGTTAAAGTAAATTTGACCTGATGTAGGTTCCTCTAACCCTGCAATCAGCCGAAGAAGTGTGCTTTTACCGCTGCCGCTCTTACCGACAATGGCAACAAATTGTCCTGCTTCTATTTCAAGTGACACATTGTTTAATACTGTTTTTTCACCAAAACTTTTTTCGATATTTTTCAAGCTTATATGAATGGCATGATCATTCTTTTTTAGAGTTTCTCTTATTACTGGCTCACGAATAGCCATTTCTTAATCCCTCCAACCATTAACGAACATAGCTTTTATGCCAGCGGAGTGCCTTCCTTTCTCCCCAGCGCGCGAGTATATCTGCCAATTTTCCAAATAATGCATATAAAATAATCGTAATGATGATAATATCTGATTGCATAAATTGTTGGGCTGTCATGGCCAAATATCCAACACCTCTTGTGGTAGCGATTGTTTCAGCAATGATTAATGTTAACCACATAACACCGAGAGAGTATCGCAAGCCTACAAAAATGGATGGAAGGGCCCCCGGGAACAATACGTTTTTAAATAAATCCCACCCTTTTAATCCATACATTCTGCCCATTTCGATTAATCCTGCATCAAGATTTCTGATTCCATGAAGAGTATTAATATAGACTGGAAACATGACCCCGATGGATACTAAAAATATTTTTGCACCTTCGTCTATGCCAAACCAAAGAATGACAAGAGGGACCAAAGCAAGATTAGGAATATTTCGTATCATTTGTAAGGAAGTATCAGTTAACTGGAAGGTGAGATTAGATAATCCGTTTGATATTCCTAAAACAAAGCCGATTCCTCCTCCGATCAATAAGCCAATAAGGGCCCGTGTTAAACTGACCTGCATATGGTAGAAGAGTTCTCCAGAAAAAATTAAGTTATAGGCGCTAGTTAGAACTGTAAGTGGGGAAGGCACGAGCTGGGTGGAAACGATCCCAGTCTTTGAGAAAAAATGCCATCCAATCAAAACCAAAATCGGGATAAACCATGGCAATAGACTCTTTGATAACTTTGCTTTCATGTTATTTTCCTTTCCGCAAAATTAGCACGAGCAGATCTCTACTTACCTACATTTTGGGCTACATCAATTTTTTCTGGTATTAACCCAATTTCATGATAAACATCTGCTTGCTTTTGCTGTGCATCAATGATTTCTTGATTGATCTTTTCGGCATCATAATCTCTGCGAGCGGTAGCTCTATCAATGATTTCTTCCTCAATTCCTAACATTTTAGATACCAGTTTAACAACCTCTGGCTTATTCTTATTGGCCCACTCATCCGATTCATCTATGGCTTCGATAATTTTATTAACTAATTCAGGATGTTCTTCATTATATTTAATGTTTGCCACATAAAAGGTTCTGTTCGGATACCCATAATCTTTTCCTTCAGTTAGGTTGATTGTATCCAGCTGAATTTCTGTTCCGGCTAAGAATGGATCATAAGTTGCAAATGCATCTAATTTTTTTGTTTCAAAAGCAGTACGCCCTTGAGCTGCATCCGATAAATAGACCCACTCGACTTCATCAAGGTTAATCCCAGCTTCCTCCAATGCCAAAATGGTTAAGTAATGATGATTACCGCCTTTATTTACCCCAATCTTTTTCCCTTTTAAATCGGCGATTGACTTTATTTTTGAATCTTTATGGACAAGAACTCCGACTCCTTCTGGATTAGGCAAGTCTGCTCCTACATAAACAAAGGGTTTATTTCCTGCCTGTGCAAAAATGGTAGAACCATCTGATGCATGACCGAAATCGATATTGCCTGTAAAAAGAGCTTCTAATAAGGGCCCGCCACCATTAAATTCTTTCCACTCAATTTCATAACCATCTTCTTTAAGTTTTTTCTCTAAAAATCCGCTTTCCTTTAAAATATTTAAAGTGTTTCCCTTTTGATATCCAAGTCGAATGACTTTGCCTGTTTTCTCACTGTTTTGATCTTTGGTTTCTCCAGTTGTTGTCCCAGTACTTGCTGATCCACAAGCGGTTAACATTAGCAATAATCCAAAAATAATCGCTAATAGGCTAAAGTTTTTCTTTCTGGTGTCCATTATCATACTCTCCTTCAATAAATTAATGAATTACTAATTTAATCCGATGAAACTTATCGGTTTAGTAAATTTTAAATCATTGTAATGGATATATTTAGAAAATTCAATACCCCTTTTTAACTATTTTTAAAAAGGATTTGGATAATCTGGAGAGGAGTTTAAGGTTCTGAAGGCGGCCAGTCTAGTTGAATTGCAACGAAATGAATTGTTGAGGCTGAAGAAGAAATTCCTGCGGTGAAAAAGAAAAGAGTTTTACAATTGGTATTAAGCAAATTCATTTATCGCAAAAGTCAAAAATGAGCTTCATTGGGCAAAGCATGGGCTGTTCATTTACCAAATTGAATACCTCCTAAAATTATATAAAGGATATGACTTCATTTTTGCTTCAAATTTTTATATTGTAAGGATAAAGATGGAAGGAGGGGGACGTTAAATTGAAGAAAATTTATGTTATTAGGCATTGTGAAGCAGAAGGGCAGCCGCCTGAATCAAAACTAACAGTTAATGGTTTGAAACAAGCGTTAGATTTATCTGAGTTTTTTTCCGAAATGAAAATCGATCGAATTATTTCAAGCCCATATAAGCGTGCTATTGACTCAATAGACCAACTTGCCAAGCGATTAAATATAGAGATTGAGCTTGATAGAAATTTAACAGAACGTATACTAAGCACCAAAAATCTTCATGATTGGCTAGAAAAACTAAGAACAACCTTTGATAATATGGAACTGAAATTTGAAGGCGGCGAGTCTAGTCAAGCTGCAACGGAACGAATCCTTGAAGTGGCAGAAGAAATTTTTAACGGTGAAAAAGAAAACACCATCGTTGTGACACATGGGAATTTAATGTCTTTACTTTTAAAGTATTATAAGAAAGATTTCGGCTTCGATGATTGGAAAAATCTTAGTAATCCTGATGTATTTCTCTTGAAATATGAAAATAACGAAGTAACGTTTGAGCGGGTATGGAAGTAAAGGGTCAAAAGAAAACTATGCTCCGCCAATCTCCCTAGCCTTTTCTTAATTGGGGCTTATTGGTGGCTAAGAAGACTACTATCTTTTATTTCGCTAGTTTTTCAATAACACTCACAAAGGGCATTTGCATTCCCGCTACATGCCGTGATACCGTTTAATAAAATCGAGAAAAGCAGACGCTGCATGGGTTAGGTTTTTCTCTTTATTCCATGCTATTGAAAGATGTAAAATCATTGGAGGGTCTATTGGAACGGTAACAAGTCGCGGATCATTTTCTACGACCATTTTAATAAATAGAGAAATACCTAGATCTAAAGTATGAATTACGTGAGGCGGTTAAAATCTCACAACAGAGTGAACGATTTACTTTAATTGAAGCTAGAATTAATCCTAGTGAATACCATGATCAAATGTAAGGTTATTATATTCCATCTATAATGGAAGAAAAGATGTCCAAAAAGAGAAGCTCTCACAAACTATATTAAACACGTGACGCAGTTCTATATGTATTTTAATAGAGTGTAATTTATATACTTATTCCAAAATAGTGCCCTTTTCTGTAAATACGAAAAAAGTCCAATTTCTCCATTTAAATACGAAGAAATTGGACTTTTTATATTGTTAGCTATTAAATCTCTTAATTATGTTTAACATTTTTAGCTTTAGGGTTCCCAAAGAGCATTAAAGAACCTGCAACTACTACGCTTCCTATAAGAGCCTCCCCTGGAAATGCATAATCTGCCATCCATCTAAGCTCTTTTAGTCCAAGTGTCGCTTGAGGGGAGACCATCATCCAAATTCCGATTGCAAAAAGAATATAACCTAAAACCTTCATTTCATTATTCCTCCTTTGAAATTAGGATGACTTTCTAGATTGATTTATTGATAGAGTAGGTGCTGTTTTCATAGGTGCAAATCGATCTTGTACCATTGCTCCAATTAGACCATCATCTGTCGTATTGACTGCAGTACAAATCATAGGGATAAAGCCAGAGTACATGGTAATAAAGGTTGTGATAAATAACGCTGGATCTGGCACTTGTAGAATGGTAGCTATAACAGGAGACATGAAAAATCCCGCCCCCCCGGGAACGCCCGGTGATTCTAAGCCCAAAATCCACATAGGTAACACTAATAATAAAATTTCAGATAAGGAAAGTGGGATATCCATCATAGCACAGGTCGTTACAGTCACAATTAATACAGCCATTGTAGAAGTACTTTTATTTAATACTGTGCCAAACACAACGGATGTCTCAGCGAATTCTGGTTTTAATTCTAAATCTCTTTCAGCTGAAATAATGTTAACCGCCAGTGTATCATAAGACCCCCCGGTCCCAAAACCTGTTGAATAAACTGTAAAGTAATATTTCCATATTTGACTCCATGTTCTTTTGGAGATAATCTTTGTCAATACAATGATCAGGAGTGTCCATGTTGTAGCTAAAATAAATACCCAAAGGACAGTTTTACCATAATAGGCAACTCCTTCAGTCCCAAACTTTAACGGAATGTTTATTGCTAAACATCCAATCATGATTGGATAATACCAAAGTAGCCACTTAAATGCTTTTAATATATAATCGCTAATAACCATAATATTTCTTGCAATTGGCTCAAATTTTTTGTTAGTCGCGACTATCCATCCAATTAGTACGGAGGCAATTAAAATCTGCAATAATGGTTGCTGGGTGATAATTGTTTTAAATGTACCTAATATACTCATTATAAATGTAGAGAACCCTGCTACTTCCGCACCATCTGTGGTAAAATCCAGACCTGCAACTAAAAAAATAAAAAGTGCAGCATATCCTACAGCTACTAATCCTAAAACTAGGTAAGACGCAAAGATTCTCCCAAACAATTGGCCAGCCTTATCTTTATGGACCATAATTAACTTTACTGCTGCTCCTGCTAGTAAAAAAAAGATAATAGCTGTAGCAAATGTTACGATGCCCTTAGGAAAATACTGCCCGCTTAGAGCAAGACCATGTACCACAGGATTGTCAGGTACAAATAAACCAAGTGAAAATCCAATTGCTAGAGTACTGAAAACCCAAAACGGATATGGAATCCTTTTAAAAAAATTTTGATCAATCTTTTTTCTTGTCATAGAAACCTCTCCTTTACGAGGATAAAGAAGGTAATAAACTATGTCTGATTACCCCGTTTTTAATGGTTGTGTAAATTCAATTGCCTTTACCTCTAAATACATAAATAAGTACTCCTGAACTTTCTTCAATCCTGTACCACATTTATTTCTTTTATTTTTTGCAGTTAGAATAAAACCTCAACTATTTGAATGTAAGCCCTTGCATAATATTTAAAGGCAAACTCCTAAGAGTATGATCCAACTTGAGAAAATTCAAAAGAAATATTTGTTATAGTATAAGGAATGCTATTTAGCCTCTTCAGTCACACACGAGCAACTGTTCAAAAATCTGTAGTTTCGTAAATTTACTTTATCTTTCATTAAACGAATAACTTTGTAAGATCTATTCTTCGACCTGATGTTCATTTCATGATGAAACCAAGATTAATGACACCTGTTTCTAATACAGACCACAGACTACATTAATTTATACTTTCCTCCTTT
>NZ_JBALOZ010000095.1:18320-34081 GCF_036965125.1 Bacillus sp. JJ1503 | reverse complement strand
CTTACTGGTTTATAGATCATATAATGAAACAATTTTAATAAAAAGCGATAAATAGCGACAATTACCGAAATAGAAATCTCCAGAAGACGCACATATAATCCTTTAAATAAACTTTGATAGGCCGCAAAGCCGCATAAAAGGGCAATAAATATATAAAATCTCAGTTCTCCGCGATTGACGATAAATAAAATATAAAAAATAGCCAGCCCTTGTACAACCCAAAAGAGGATATCATTGATAAAAACAATCCAGCTTTTGCGATTACTGCGTTTTAGGAAGCGGTTGTAAGTATCAAGAGCTGCGCCAAAGACACTGCCCATGCCAATCATGGCTAGCATGGTGATAAATTGTGTCGATAAAGTCATCGGAATAACTTGCTAAAGAAGCCTTTAGCCTTATCTCCATGCTGATCATCTAAATAAACGAGATCAAATATTTTCCCTTTTATGGAGACAACCCCTTTATCGACATCAAGATTTTTCATCTGCAGGTTCTGACCTTTAATCGCCAAAAACCCCATTACAGTATCTAATAAAAATTCCTCATTATCAAAGCTCTCTACCTGCTTAACCCCTGTAATGTCCAAAAGCCTTCTTCCACGCATAATAACATCGTGGTCCTGAACATTCGACTTTGTTGAATTTTGCTCAAAATATTGGCTCATCTTACATCCCCTCACAATCACAAAGTACAAGCTTTTTGTACATGTTATGAGAAAGGGATGAGAAATAGAACTTAGAAAAGCGGAATCACCTTGATCAGGGGCGACAAGCATAAGNNCAGGACGTACTAGTGCCGACTTTGCCACAGGACGTGGCGTACTTAGTCGGCGAGCCCCTAGGTGCTGGAGCTAGACAAATAGAAAAGTGGAGTACTTATTCCTCGACTCCGACCTTTTCCTCTTTTACAATCGTATACATTTCTGCAGCTTCTTCTTTTTTCGTTGTTTCTTGAATCCGGTCAATTTTGACAGTGACTACTCTTTGCCCAAAGCGGATAACTAACTCATCCCCGACCTTAACAACAGTGCTTGCCTTTGCCTGCTGGCCATTCACAAGAATTCTCCCTTGATCGGAAACCTCTTTTGCCAGCGTTCTTCTTTTTATTAATCGGGATACTTTCAAAAATTTATCTAATCTCATTGTCTGGACTCCTCTCCAACCGTTTTGCTTCTTCCCAGAATTCATCTAATTGCTCTAACCGGTAATCGGCAAAGCGCTTTCCGCTCTCTTTTACCTTCTTTTCTACATAAGCAAAGCGGCGTTTGAACTTCTGATTTGTTAAAAACAGAGCTTCTTCAGCGTCAATTTGGTAAAAACGTGCAATATTCACAATAGCAAATAGGATATCACCAAACTCATTCACGATTTGCTTGCTTCCTTTTTCCGCCTCTAATTCAAATTCACGAAGCTCTTCTTTTACTTTCTCCCAGGCAGGCCCGACTTCCTCCCAGTCAAAGCCAACCTTTGCTGCCTTTTTCTGAATATCGGCAGCGGCCATTAAATTGGGAAGGGATTTACTTATTTCGTCAAGGATTGATTTTTCCTCCGATTGGCCCTTTTCTTCCTGCTTAATATCCTGCCAATTTCTTAATACATCTTCTTCCGTCTCAGCGGTTACATCCCCAAATACATGCGGATGGCGGCGTACCATTTTTCCGGAAATCCCTTCAATCACATCTTCAATGGAAAAGAAGCCTTCATCCTCCCCTATTTGCGCATGAAGCATGACCTGCAGAAGGACATCTCCGAGTTCCTCCGCCATATGATCGATATCGTCTTCATTAATCGCTTCAATAAGCTCGTACGCTTCTTCGATTAAATACTTTTTTAATGACTCATGCGTTTGTTTTTTATCCCATGGGCAGCCATTTGGCCCGCGAAGCTCGGCAATAATCTCTCGCAGCTTGGAAAAGCTTTTATACAAAATGGCCTCATCCGTTACGGGAGGAACATAAATAGAAGTAAGATTATTTATCTCCATATCCCGATCCAATTCGTACAAAGGAACCTTGCGAAGCTGCTCTTCCTTGCTCCCTGCGGCCGTCACAATAAAAACATTATAATCATAAGGCAATAAATCCATTAGTGTAAGCTTTACTTCAGATGCCACAAACTGATCATACACCTGCCCAATGATCATGTGATGCTTCACTTCTAGCTCATCTTTCTTCAAGCTTGTTCCATCAAGCAGCTGAAAGCCCTCGATTGGATCAATTTTAAGTGACTGGAACAAGGCATCAAGAAAGCTTTGCCCCCCGCCGATTTCTATCGTTATTCCATGATCTTCCGCTCTCTCCAGCAACAGCTGAACAGTGCGTTCCGCAACAAGCGGATGACCTGGTACTGCATAAGTAACATCTCCGCGTAAAGCTTCATCTAGCAGGCTCGAACAAATTTCTTCATATACTTCATGAAATTGCTCGTGTTTTTCATATATAGAGTCAAATGAAGAGAATTCAAGCCCCTCCTTCACCAATTCCATAACGACAGGATGTTCTTTCGTCCGCAGATATAGGGGGGAAGCACTTTTCAGGGCACGGTAGACTCCTAGAGGGAGCTGCTCTAAATCCCCGGCACCTAACCCAAGAATCGTAATTTTTGACATTGATTGGTTCATCTCCTATTCCTTTTAGGCAGAAAAAAAACCAGCTTGCTCCCAAATGGCAGCATGAAAAGCTCTTTTTCTTTAAAGGTATTCCCTTTTAATACAATCCAAAGATAAATAAATCCGCCAACAGCCACAGCACTTAATGCCTGAAAGCCATTAAACAAACGCCCCTCTTCGAAGCTGGCTAAATAACCCGTCATATATAAATAAACCCGCAAGGCAATAAACATAGAAAGTGCAGCTATTCCAATGATAAGGATAAATCGTTTGTTCAAAATCCGCGTCCGCACTTGATTGCGGAGCTTAACTAGCAAGATGACCATAATGAAACTTAAGGTCAAACACGAGGATGCCGCTGCTCCCAATGTCCCTAATGGCGGAATAAGTAATGCATTTAGTACATATTTCACCGCGAAGCTGCCAAGAATAACAAAGGCTGGAAAAAGAATAATGCCTAAGCCTTGTAATATAGCGGTAACAGTCATTATGATGGAGCTTAATAAAATAATAAGGCTCAAAACCCCTAAAACATCTGAACCCTCACTGTTTTCAAACAGCATAATATTTGTTGGGCGAATAATACTCCACAAGCCGATTGTTGCGGCGACTCCTACAAACAAGGCGATTTTAAGCGCTAGCTGAATGTTATCATGCATAAATGCAATATTTGACTTTAATTTTTCACTTGTAATAATCGGAACTAATGATAATGACATGGAAGTGGCAACCACCATCCCTACCTGAATAAGCGGCTGACCTCGATCATAAATTCCCTTAAGCTCTTTCGCCTCATGAGCATCTACTCCTGAAGAAATAAGCATCGAATATAGATTTAAAGAATCTGCCATTTGCAAAAACACAAGGAGCAAGCTGCTTACGCATATGGCAAATCCCTGTACCAAAAGAGCCCTAGCTATTTGTATGTTTTTTTGAATATCAAATTTTGCTAAAGGAAGATGAGATTTCCGTCTTCCTATCCAATAAAACGTTATGAGAACAATAATGGCTGCGATTCCGCCTGTTACAGAGCCGAACGCCGCTCCTCCTCCTACAACGTACAAGCTATATCCCTTACTTGTCAGCAAAAAAGCGGCTAAGAAGATCGTAATCACTCTTATTAATTGCTCAACCACTTGGGATATGGCTGTAGGAACCATATTCCCTCTCCCTTGGTAAAAGCCTCTCAGCAATGCAACTACAGGGAAAATTAAAAACGTGACTGAAATGACTTTCAGTAAAATCACAAGCTTAGGATCCTTCATTTGAGCCGCCAGCCAATCCGCGCCCCAGAAAAGAAAAGCAAAACAAATAAATCCGATTATAAATAATATTAGGGCGGATGTGAAAAATAGATGCTGTGCCCCATTTTTTTCCTCCCGGCTCGAAAGCTCCGTGTAAAGCTTTGAAATCACAACCGGAAAACCATATGTAGATAAAGCAAGGGCAACTCCATAAAACGGATAAACTTGCTGATAAATATAAAAACCAACATCTCCCACAATATTTTGAAACGGTACGCGGTAGACGGCGCTTAATATTTTTACGATTAATGCGGCAAAAGTTAAAACGAAAGCCCCTTTAAATAATTCTATAGCTTTTTTCTCGGGACCCATTGCCCCTCTCCTTCCAAATCTTACATTCGAAAGTATTATAACATGGCTGCTTACTTAATTGCCCCCATGAGTCACTTCATTGAATTTACCTCGTGCTGCCATGCGACGAGCTGAACAACACTTCCCCGAGTATACTATGGCGCAGGAGCACATATATAACAGTTTATTAATTTAAAGGGCAGCCAACCCGAAAAACCATCAGTGGGCCCCCAATTATATGGAGGCCCACTGATGGAAGTTTCACCTTATGATTCCATTTGTCTTGCTAAAAATCCTGCAGCTGTTTCTACAGCCTTTTGCTCAACTTCTCCTAACGTATCTTCTTTGGCATAGATGATCACAGCACCAATTGGATCTCCATTTGCAATGATTGGTCCAATGGTGTAGGAAGAAATGGCTTCAGTATGACCATCAACCAGTGCAAATTCACCTGATTGTGTTATAAGGACTGAACTACGGTCCTCCATCGTCTTCTCTACTAATTCACTAATGTTTTTGTTTAAGTATTCCTTCTTGGATCCCCCTGCAACAGTGATATATGTATCTCTGTCACAAATTAATACTGGGTTTCCTAAGCTGTCAAACAGTGCCTCCGCATACTCTTTTGCAAAGTCGCTTAGTTCACTGATCGGTGAGTACTTCTTCAAAATGACCTCTCCATCACGGTCAACGAAAATTTCTAATGGGTCTCCTTCACGAATACGCAGCGTTCTGCGAATTTCCTTAGGAATAACCACACGCCCTAAATCATCGATTCGACGAACAATACCAGTTGCTTTCATCCAATGTTGCCTCACTTTCATCTGATGATTTTTTATAGAAATAAGAAAAAGGATTTTCCAAATTCAGACAGATGTCCGACTTCTGGCGCATTGTACTAAAGTATAATGCCCAAGGTTGGAGTCCCGCACTGAAAGCGCGCAATTTTCAGCTTTTCTTATCTGGCCATGATTCAAAATTGGGAGAAATTGAATACATCGCCATGTTTGAACTTAGTATCTTTCATATGGAAAGTTCTATACACGTTCAATTATTTTTTCTCGAGTTTATCTTTCCATTAAAACTCGGAAAAATCATCTGGATCGTTTTCTGTACTTAGATGAACTTTGGTGGTTTTTCTAAAGAAATACCCTTCGTTTTCCATGAGTAAACATATTTGAAAGCTTTTAGGGCTTTTGCTCTGCTTATTTATTTAAGGGGCATTAGAATTTATAATGCCTGACTATGCTGTTCTTTAACGGAATCCTTCATCCCTTGTACCACTTCAAAGGCTATTTTTAACCATTCATTTGGTTTGATTCCTTTTATATGGAGTACTGCCTTGAGTTTTTTTCCATCCATCCCAAGCCCTACTGTACGTCCAAATTTACTTGTGACTTCAAAGATTTTCGGACCGTCTATTCGTTCGCTTGCCTTTTCTGATTGCAGAATCAGTATTTCTTGTTTACTCTGTTTAATCGTTTCCACTCCGGCAAGCTCTCCAAGAACCTTCATTTGTGCGACTTGGAATAAATAGGCAACCTCTTCAGGGTATTCTCCGAATCGATCGAGCATTTCATCATGAAGCTCCTTGATATCCTCTATACTTGAAGCACCTCTAAAGCGTTTATACATTTCAATCTTTTGATGGCCATCTGAAATATAGGAATCAGGAATATAAGCATCTAATTCTAGATCAATTTCGAGCCTCTGCTTATTCTCATGCTCCAGATTGCCTTTCCTATTTTCGATCGCTTCCTTAAGCATTTGCGAATATAAATCAAACCCAACAGAATCAATGAAGCCATGCTGTTCAGCACCTAATAAATTTCCCGCGCCCCTAATGGACAGGTCACGCATGGCAATTTTGAATCCGGAGCCAAGCTCTGTAAATTCTTTAATAGCCTGGAGCCGCTTCTCAGCTACCTCGGTTAGTACTTTATCTTTTCTATAGGTAAAATACGCGTAGGCGACCCGATTAGAACGGCCAACCCTTCCTCTCAGCTGATAAAGCTGTGATAGCCCCATTTTATCGGCATCGTGAACAATGAGCGTGTTGACATTTGGGATATCTACCCCAGTCTCAATGATTGTCGTGCTCACAAGTACATCATATTCGCCGGAAAGGAAACCTAGCATAACCGATTCGAGCTCATTTTCAGTCATTTTCCCATGGGCATAGGTCACTCTTGCGTCTGGAACAAGCATAGATATTTCCTCCGCTTTCCGTTCTATATCCTCTACTCGGTTATAAAGGAAATAAATCTGCCCATCGCGAGCAAGCTCTCTTTCAATCGCCTCTCGTACAATTCCTCCATTATACTCCATCACATATGTCTGAATAGGAAAGCGATTTTCCGGAGGAGTTTCGATGACCGATAAATCACGCACGCCGAGCATCGACATATGAAGAGTTCTAGGAATAGGTGTAGCCGTTAATGTTAGAACATCCACATTTGTTTTCAGCTGTTTTATTTTCTCCTTATGTGTGACCCCAAACCGCTGTTCCTCATCGACAATAAGCAGGCCTAGGTCTCGATACGAAATGTCCTTTGAAAGAATACGATGAGTCCCGACTACCACATCAATGGTCCCCGCCTTTAAACCTTTGATCGTTTCTGTTTGCTGTTTCCTAGATTTAAATCGGCTTAGCAATCCGACCTCGATCGGATAATCCTGAAAGCGCTCTCTCATTGTTTCGTAATGCTGCTGAGCAAGGATAGTTGTCGGAACAAGGAAAGCTACTTGTTTTCCATCGGCGATCGCTTTGAAGGCAGCACGAATCGCTACTTCTGTTTTCCCATAGCCCACATCCCCGCATAATAACCGGTCCATCGGGCGCTCTCTTTCCATATCTCTTTTAATTTCGTGAATGGAACGAAGCTGATCCTCTGTTTCTTGATATGCAAAGGCTGCCTCGAATTCCCGCTGCATCTCCCCATCTGGGCTAAAAGCATGTCCTTTCGATGCTTCTCGCTCTGCATAAAGCTTAATTAAGTCATCTGCAATATCTTGTACAGAGGATTCAACCTTCTTCTTAACCCTCTTCCAATCGCTTCCGCCAAGCTTATATAATTTAGGTTCCTTTGCTTCGGAGCCTACATATTTTTGAATAAGATCAATTTGCTCGACTGGAACATAAAGCTTATCCGTACCGTGATAACGAATATGGAGATAATCCTTATGAACCCCATTAATTTCAAGTGTTTCAATTCCTAAATATTTTCCTATCCCGTGATTCACATGAACGACATGATCTCCAACTTTTAACTCGGAATAGCTTTTAATCCGTTCCGCATTAGACAGCTTTTGACGGCGGGTCTGCTTTTTCGTTCTTTTATTAAAAAGCTCTTCTTCTGTAATGACCGCAAATCTTTGGCTTGGTAGCTCGAATCCAGTTAACAAACCACCTGCCATAATTTGAACCTTTCCTAAAAGGAGAGGCTGATCATTCTTGATATAGAATGCTTCGATTTCATAGTCTTCCAAAACTCTTTGAAGCTTCTTCACTCTTTCTTCATCAGAGCCTAAAAAGATGACCGTGTAATTTCCTTTTCTCCATCGTTCAATTTCCCCTTTGAGGACATTCATTTGACCGTGGAAGTTTTGCATTTGTTTACAGGAAATATTAATAATATTTTGCGGATTCGTATTTGGGATATGTCTTAGAAACAATGACAAATAAATGAGCGGCTGTTTCTTTTGCTGTAAAAACCCCTTTAAATTATGGGATATTTTCACATCATGAATCATTTGCCCCTCACCTAATAGACTTGTATACCACTCGGCCTCTTCCTTTTCAAGAGAGTCATTCATTTCTTGAACTCTGCTAATTTCATCGATGAAAATCAGCGCATTTTCTGGAAGATAGTCTACTAAACTATTTTCTTTTTCATATGCAAAAGAGAGATACTTAAATAGCTGGTTAGGCTTGCTCCCCATTCTTAATTGCTCAAGCTCGTATCCGATGTTCTGTGTGAGCAATGTTTTTACTTTTTCATCCTTTAACTTCTTTAGGCTTATGCCTAATCCCGCTTCAATCTTTTCAATCATTTTCTGAAAGTGCTCAACTGTTAATGGATATTCAGTTGCGGGACCAATTGTAACTTCAGATATTTTTTCCTTGGACCGTTGATCTTCCAATGAAAACGATCGAATAGAATCTACTTCTGTATCAAATAATTCAATTCGAATGGGATCGGATTCTGTTAATGGATAGATATCAATAATTCCGCCTCTTACACTAAACTCACCGGGAGACGAAACCATGCTCACACGCGAGTAGCCCATTTGGACGAATGTTAGAAGCTGCTCCTCCTGAAGTTCATCTCCTATCTTTAAGGTAAGCTGACTTTTTCTCCAGAGAGAGGCTGGTGGAAGAATTTTCCTTAAGGCTGCCATTGGTGCAATTAATATTCCATTTTTACTTTTACTCCAATAATTTAACACTTCGATTCGCTGTGCCTTTAATTCTGGGCTGGCAATACTAATTTCAGCGGCAATTAATTCATTAGCCGGATATAAAAACACTTCTGATTCCTTAACGAGATGAACGATATCATCATAAAGCTTTTGCGCCTGCAGAAGATTATGTGTAATGATTAATACCGGCCTTCGTGTTTGCTCATAGACAGATGATAGAAATAAAGTCCTTGCAGAACCGGATAAGCCTGATATTAACTGCTCCTTAAGCCCTTCCTTAATTCCAGACAAGACGGATTGCAGATCATCTTGCCCACTAATCATATTCTTGAGTCCTTTCATATGACTACCCTCCCTTTCTTAAGAAGAATGAGGCCCGTGGATGCGGGTCATGCAGACGTTGCCACAGGACGTGGCGTTCTTAGTCTGCGTTCCTTTTTTATTCAAAGCGTTCTCCGCATTTTTGAATTAAATAGAAAAATGCTTTGGATAGATGTCCAAAGCCTGTTATTGAATTAGAAAATCATGCTGATGGTATTCCGGATTTCTCTGTAGTAATTCATGACAATCCTCGCAAATTGCCTTTACCTGAAGATTGCCCGCCATATCGTACGCAATCATCTCTTGACGTTCCTCATGATTTAATAAATGAAAGCCTAATTGCTCCGTGTGGATGTCGGTATCTTCTATCGTACCAATCTCCACTCCACAATGGCGGCAATGATAATGTATAGCCATGCCTGTTCCTCCTATTATACACTCAGTATCAATAGTATGATCGTTTCTAAAGGAACTTATTCATTCGGCAATAGCTTATACAGCATAATAAGAATGATATACTATCTTATGAAAAAAGTAGAGATATATGAGGAATTATTGATTAAATTCATTCATGATTTGTAAAAACGGCTTAGAGATCCATTCCTCACAGGCATCTGAACATCTTTTGATGACTTCACCCATTTGCTCCTGCTCTTCTTTTGAAAAGCGCCCTAACACATAGTCAGACACTTTCATCCCGCTCGACGGCCTGTCAATTCCAACTCTTATTCTGTTAAACTCTTGTGTACCCAAATGTGCGATGGTGGACTTGATTCCATTATGCCCTCCAGCACTGCCCTTTTGCCTTAACCGGATCTTCCCAACCGGGAGATCTAGATCATCATAGATAACTACAAGCTCATCATTGTCAATTTCGAAATAATCCATTAACGGAACAATAGATTCACCTGAAAGGTTCATATATGTAAGCGGCTTTAATAAATATACCTTTTCCCCATTTACATGGCCCACTCCATAAACCCCCTGGAATTTCGCCTGGTCAAGAGGGATATTAAACTTCTCTGAAAGTGCATCAATGACCTCAAAACCAATATTATGCCTTGTTTTCTCATACTGCTTCCCAGGGTTCCCTAGCCCTACTATTAGTTTCATGATTCCACCTCTTATTATAAAAAGCGCAGAGCACTGAACGTGAAAATAGGGCTGACCAATCATTTTTCGGGTCAGCCCCTTATTCATTGCAAGGAACTCATCTATTTTAACCTTTATTATTCACTAGCCTTAGTTTCTCTGCCTTCTTCATTTTCCGGAGTTCCACCAGCCTGCTGTTCACCGCTATGAATTTCTTCTTCTTGTCTAGGCGGAAGAATAGAAGCAATGACTTCCTCTTCCTCATTATTGATCTCATAGTTGAGGTTTGTTTTTATATCACCAATTGTTAACGTTTCATTAACCTGAAGACTAGTTACATCGACATCAACAGATTGAGGGATGTTATCCGGCGTAGCTGTAACAGAAACTTCATGTAAAGCCTGCTGCATAACACCACCGTCCTTCACTCCTGCTGCATCTCCAGTAAGAGCAATACGGACATTAGCAGTTATTTCTTGGTTCATATCTACTGCAAGAAAGTCAACATGAATAATCTCATTTTTTATCGGGTCTGCCTGATAGTCACTTAATACTACATTATGCTTCTTACCGCTTAAATCCAATGAAATGACGCCATTCCTGCCCACTTGACGGATTACTTTCGTGAAATCCTTCTCATTAAAATAAATCGATTGACTTTCAATCTTGGCCCCATAGACCACAGCAGGAATATTCCCTTCTTGTCGAATACGCGTTAAGACCGAGCCGCGAAATTCCTTTCTTTCCTTTGCTTGTAAAACAGTTGTCATAAGTAGGTCCCCTTTCCTTATTACATTAATCAAGACTCTATATAAAAAATGCCCTAAATGGGGGGAGTCTAAACCTTCCAACAATATTTAGTATAACATTGTGGAGCAAATAAAGACAGGCATGCTATTTAGCATGCCTGTCTATTGTTAATAATATTTAAATCAATCAAATAGTGTGCTTACAGATTGCTCCTCATGTACACGGATGATTGCTTCTCCAATAAGAGGCGCAACTGAAAGCTGAACTATTTTCTCCGTTCTCTTTTCTTCTGGAAGGGCGATTGAATTCGTCACAACTAACTCTTTAATTGAGGAGTTTTGGATTCTCTCAATGGCCGGGCCTGATAATACTGGATGTGTACAGCATGCATACACTTCAGACGCACCATGTTCAACAAGTGCATTTGCAGCTAATGTGATCGTTCCAGCAGTATCAATAATATCATCAATCAAGATAGCTACTTTTCCATCAATATGTCCAACAATATTCATAATTTCCGCTACATTCGGCTTCGGACGGCGCTTATCAATAATGGCAATCGGAGCTTTTAATCGTTCAGCAAGCTTTCTTGCTCTGGTTACACCGCCATGGTCTGGTGATACGATAACAACATCGTTATTCATAGCTTTATCTTTAAAGTAATCAGAAAGAATCGGAACACCCATTAAATGATCAATTGGAATGTCGAAGAAACCTTGAATTTGCGGAGCATGCAAGTCAAGTGTAATAACACGTGTTGCACCTGCTGTTTCAAGTAAGTTTGCGACAAGCTTTGCCGTAATTGGTTCACGGGCTCTAGCTTTACGATCTTGACGTGCATACCCATAATAAGGCATAACAATATTAATCGTTTTTGCCGATGCACGTTTTAGGGCATCAATCATAATGAGGAGCTCCATTAAATGTTCATTCACTGGAGAGCTTGTAGATTGAATCACATAAACATCACATCCACGAATGCTTTCTTCGATATTAATTGTAATTTCTCCATCGCTAAAACGCTGCACTGAACATTTTCCAAGCTCTACTCCGATAACATTAGCAATTTCTTTTGCCAATTCACGGTTAGAATTAAGACTAAAAACCTTTAAATTTGGATCTAAATATTGATTAGACATGTTAAGCCTCCACCTGAATTATTTCTTGCCGTTTAGTTTTTCTGCATAATTCTCTTTATTTACTTGACGCGCCCTTGCGATGGATAAAGCCCCTCCAGGAACATCCTCTGTTATCGTTGAGCCCGCTGCAACATAGGCATTTTCCCCAATGGTTACTGGTGCCACGAGATTAGAATTGCAGCCTACGAAAACTCCATCTTCTATCTTCGTCAGGAATTTATTTTTCCCATCGTAGTTGACTGTAATCGTGCCGCAACCAATATTTACATCGCGGCCGACTTCAGCATCCCCTATATAGCTTAAATGAGATGCCTTGCTTCCTTCACCGAAAACAGCTTTTTTCACTTCAACAAAGTTTCCAATTTTCACATGCCCATGAATGTCAGATTTCGGACGGATATGAGCAAATGGCCCAATTTGGACATCAGAACCAATTTGACTGTCAAAAGCTGCAGATTGCCGGATCGTGGTATGATCACCAACCGTACAATCTGAAATCTCACTATGAGGACCAATGACACAATTAGATCCGATCGCTGTTTTGCCAGAAAGAATCGTGCCAGGGTATATGATCGTATCCATTCCTATCGATATATCGGAATCAATATACGTATTGGATGGATCAATGAATGACACGCCATTTCGCATGTGGAACTCATTTATTCTCTTTCTCATCAATCGTTCCGCCTCAGAAAGAGCAACCCTGTCATTCACACCAAGAGTCTCCTCAAATTCAGCGGTTTGGAAAGCTGCAATAGGGGCTCCTTCATTTTTCAAAATCTCAATCACATCCGGCAAATAATATTCGCCCTGGACATTATCATTGCTTACCAGGCTTAAGGCTTGAAATAAAGCTTGATTATCAAAACAATAAGTACCCGTATTGATCTCTTGAATCTTTCGTTCTTCTTCTGTCGCGTCTTTATGCTCGACTATCTTCTCGACATGTCCGCTTTCATTTCGGACGATGCGTCCATAGCCAGTAGGATTGTCGGCCCAAGCAGTCAGTACCGTTGCTTTAGCGCCTTTGTCCTCGTGGTGTTTATAGAGTGCCTCCATTGTTTCATGTGCGATAAGCGGAGTATCTCCACAAACGACAATCGTAACGCCTTCTTTCCCATCAAGCATTTCCTTTGCCTGCATGACAGCATGAGCCGTACCTAGCTGTTCCTTCTGCAGTGCATACTTAATGTTATCACCGAGTTGTGCCTGTACCAATTCCGCCCCATGACCAATGATCGTTACAATTTCCTCTATATTAAGCTTTGAAACTTGATCAACCACATGTTGAACCATCGGCTTTCCACACACAGGATGCAGGACTTTATAAAGCTTAGACTTCATTCTCGTCCCTTGGCCCGCGGCTAAAATGACCGCATAACGATTATACACAGACAGGCCCCCATTTCAAGTGAAATATATAATATCGCCCATTTCTAGAAAAGCGCAAGCGCCTTCAGAACAAATTAAGGCAGCGTGAAGCCCCAATACTCCTTTATCATTATATTGGTTCACTCACTTATTTACGAATATATTAGATGTTAATTCCATCCGCATTTTTCTTTCTTACAACCTTTTTGTCCATTAAAAATATATCTTATAAACGGTCATATTTCAAGGAATGACAAAAAACTACATATTTTTTACATGATAATGATTGAATTATTTCCATTTGAAGGAAGGAAGGTGGGTAAAACAGCATAATCGCAGAGCTTTTTCATAAAAATGATAGGTTTGAAATGAAGAGTAATGGGGAATTAGGAGAGGAGTGCTATACACAATCGAATAACAAAAAAGAGCCTTACTTATGAAGTAGGCTCTAGTTGTTTATTATTAGGAAGCTCCTGCTTCTTCAAATTCAACTTCTAATTCACCTAAACGGTGGTATTCTGATAATACAGCCTCTTGGATTTTCCCCCGTGTTCCTGAGTTAATAGGGTGAGCAATATCCCTAAACTCGCCATCCGGAGTACGTTTGCTAGGCATTGCAACAAATAATCCATTATTCCCATCAATTACTCGAATATCGTGAACAACAAATTCATGATCTAAAGTAATAGAGGCAATCGCCCTCATACGGCCATCTGTATTAACGCGGCGCAATCTTACGTCAGTTACTTCCATTCTGTTCACCACCTTTGCTAAAAGATACACATCTTACTCTATTTAATTCCACATATACTCAGTTTTTCCTGCTTGAATCGAAAAAATTTTTAGAATCTTTTATTCCAAATGATGAAGTTCTATTTATTACCCCATATCCATTGTGACTATTCTACCAAAAATTATACAATAAATAGTAAAAATATCTGAACTACGAAGCTTTATACCTATAAAAAAACAAGCTCGCGAATTCAACGAGCTTGTTTTTTATTTTACCTGCTATTTTACAAGAGCTACTACTTCGATTTCTACTAAAACATCCTTAGGCAATCGGGCAACTTCTACACAAGAGCGTGCAGGCTTATGGGTATGGAAGTATTCTCCGTATACTTCATTAATTGCACCAAAGTCGTCCATATTTTTAATAAATACGGTTGCCTTCACGACTGTTTCTAAAGACGCGCCTGCCTCCTCAAGTACAGCCTGCAGATTTTTGAACACTTGATGAGTCTGAGCGATAACGTCTCCTTCCACTAGGACACCCTCAGCCGTTAACGGAATTTGACCTGAGCTGTAAAATAAGTTGTTTACGATGATTCCTTGTGAATACGGACCAATTGCGGCTGGTGCACTTGCAGTTTGAACATATTTCATATTTGTATCCCCCTCAAATATAATTTGATAATCATTTATTTTTTAAAATAATTACCTTCATTCACATTGATCTTCTTTTCCTTTTCATCAACATCTGATAATCGCAGGAGAGATAAATATTCATCCACGAGACGTTCCTCTGACTTTTCTGCTTCCACTAAAACAGCTATGCCTGCTACACTGGCTTTAAATTCCTCAAGCATGCTGACCATTCCATTGATGGTGCCTCCACCCCTCATGAAGTCATCGACAATAAGCACTCTAGAACCTTCTGCCAAGCTTCTCTTTGAAAGCATCATCGTTGATAATCTTCTGGATGAGCCAGATACATAATTAATACTGACCGTTGAGCCTTCTGTGACTTTACTGTCCTTTCTAACGATGACAACAGGGACATTTAAATAATTGGCTACTGCATAAGCTAAAGAAATTCCCTTCGTTGCTACAGTCATGACAACATCAATGGGTGTTTCCTCAAAAGCAGAAGCAAATAAACGCCCGACCCGATTCACAATAGAAGGATTTCCTATTATATCTGTCATGTATAAATAGCCACCAGGTAATAACCGATCAGGACTGGCAATTAACTCACAAAGCTCCGATATGAATGATTTTGCTTCCTCATTCGATACTTTGACATGAAATTTCACACCGCCTGCTGCACCCGGAACCGTTTGTAACGTTCCAATTCCCCGTTGTTCAAATGTATCCTTAATAATCGCTAAATCTTCACTGATGGAGGACTTAGCTGATTTATATCTTTCTGAGAAATAAGTTAATGAAACCAATTGTCTTGGATGTTCTAATAAATAATTCGTCATATCAATTAAACGCTCACTTCGACGAAACTTCATCATAGGACCCCCAAATCCGAATATTTTATTGTTAATATATCACCATTATCCGGATTTAATCAAGTCTATGTCGTTCTCCAAGCATTCTTACTGCGAATACCTGATCACAGAAGCCTCTCAAACCATTATAAATTCGCTGCATTCTAGAGTCATGGCGAACAAGTCCGAATACAGTCGGCCCACTGCCGCTCATCAAAACAGCATCTGCACCAAATCTTCTTATT
>NZ_JBALOZ010000095.1:7261-18305 GCF_036965125.1 Bacillus sp. JJ1503 | reverse complement strand
TTATTTGCTCTTTAATTTGTGCTACCTCAGGATGCAGCCGGAAGGTAACGTCTTCTAGCACATTTCCAACTAGACCGCAAACCTGTTCATAACTTCCGGCTTCTATTGCCTGAATCATTTCTTTTGTTTTCGGATGATTCACTCCATCTAATTGAAGTCTTCGATACACATCTGCTGTTGACACCCCGATAAAGGGTTTAGCCAGTATGACCCAGCAAGTCGGCGCGGCAGGAAGTTCTTTAATTACTTCCCCTCTTCCAGTAGCAAGGGCCGTTCCTCCGTAAACGCAGAATGAAACATCCGAGCCAATTTCCGCTCCAATCACAGCGAGTTCATCTAAACTTAATCCAAGATCCCATAGCTTATTCAGCCCTCTTAATACAGCAGCAGCATCACTGCTCCCTCCAGCAAGCCCTGCAGCGACTGGGATGGCTTTTTCAATTGTAATGGCGACTCCCTTTTTCACCTGAAACCGCTCTTTTAAAAGAAGTGCCGCTTGGTAAGCAAGATTTCGCTGATCATCCGGTACAAAACGGTTATGGGAAATGATCTTGATATCCTCTTGCTCTAATAAAGTTAATTCAAGGCGATCGGCTAGATCAATGGTTGTCATAATCATTTCAACTTCATGATAGCCGTCCACACGTTTATGCAAGACATCCAAAGATAAATTAATTTTAGCCGGTGCCTTTACTAAAAGCTTCAACATCTTCACCTACTTTGACAAAACGTCTCCATTTTTTGTCCTATTTTACCACAAAACAACAAAAGTAAGACGTCCTGATTAGACTTTCTTCATAAAAAGTTGTTCTTTTTGTCAAAATTTCTTTAAAAAAAGTGCCGGAGCATTAGCCCCGGCACACCGCAGTAAATCCATTTCGCTATTAATCACGATCTGTTTTATATACAGTTTATGTTAAGCTTCAAAAGGTTACCGATTATTCTTTAGGCTTTGCTGTGCAATTTCAACTGCTCGTTTAACCATATTTCCAGCATCCTTCGCTTTAATACCGCCCCAGCCTTCTCTTTGCACAACATCATAAAAGCCAAGTTCCTTTGCTAGCTCCTCTTTAAAGCCTTCTGTCATAATCCCTTTTCGCCTGCCTATGATTAACATCTCCTTTCACACTGCGGTAATTATAGTATGAACGTTCAATGTTTATTCATAAGAGTTAAATCGCTTTTTTACAAAAAAACAGCAGCAAACATTCGTTCGCCGCTTTGAAGCAAAAAAAATTTATATTAATTTAAAGCAACTCGTCCTGTTGTATCTTCGTAGAATGTAATTTGAACAGTTTCTGTTAGAACATCTGCGTAGCTGTAGGATACACGTTCAAACGCATTTTCATCCTGATCCAGCTCAATCACAAATACAGAAGGGTACGTTTCTGCTAAAACACCTGAACGCTCAATCGTCTTCCTTCTTCCACCATTAGCCTTGAGCAATAATCTTTTCCCAAGGTTTGAATCAAGAGCTTTTTTGATATCCAATAATGTTTTTGCCATTCGTTCCACCTCACTATGTTAAGTATATCACACTGACACAGTGGAGTCAAATAAAAATATAAATTATAACAGTCTTTAAAAAAGATTGTCAATATATTTTCGTCCACAATTTCTTCTATTTTTCAACATTTTTAGCTTATCCTTATTCATCTTAGAATATGTACGCTATTTCCAAAGAAATATGCCAACTTTTTCTACAAAAAAACAAACCGCCTCGAGTAAGAACGGTTTATCATTTAGGACTCATTATGATGTTCACTATTAAATGGCATTCCTGTTCTCAAAACTCCTTTTGTTTCTATTCCGCCCAGGCCCTTTTCTCCTGTTAGTGTATTTCGTAAAACATCCCATACATTTATTCGCTCCATAAAAGGAGTAAAACTAACTTTTGCCACTATATATACCGGATCTAGCGCATGTATATTCACTCTATAAGGGGAGCTGGCAAAATTAGCGCCTGCTAGGATGATGGATTCAAAATGAGACTGGCATGCGCCTGCAAAAATGACTAGCTGATCTAAATGAGGGACCTTCTTTCTTGCTTCTCTAACCGTTTGTGCAAATTGTTTAGAATGGCGATAGGCGTTAATATCTGATTTTTTCCCCTTTGCCTTTGAATAGGCATCATGGCCGGTGACCACAAGAATATCTGGTCTATAGTAGTCAATAAGCTGCCCAATCCTCAGCGGCATTTCCTTTTCATTGCAATGAATGCCCGTCACTGGGACACCTATTTTTTCATATAAATTTAAGCATTTTTCTAAATAAGCCGGATCCCCATCAAGGTGAAGGACTCTTCCAGGCATTTGAAAATAGCTCAATGATTTGCTGTAGCCGTCTGTGGCTTCATACTCTTGTTTTTGCTTGATCAGCTCGACATCCTGACGGAATAGCTGGAGAGACTGCTCTTCCATGGAATGATACTCCTCAGCAATCTTTGCCCTTGTCGATGGACTAATTGTAATTAAGTCCTCAATAGGCGCGTCTGCAATTAGCCGAATGTCTTCCCCATAAAGGATGGCATATTTTTGCCCATTCTGTTCCCGAAAATCGATGACCCGAAACAGAATATCACAATGGTAAGAAACCCTCCCGACAATATCCATAATGTTTATGTTCAACTAAAGTCACTCCAATTAGCCCCATCAAGCCTACATATGGCATCGAAAAGCTGCCATTTCAGGAGGGCCTTCTAAAGAATATAGTCTAGTTCTCTCATAAATTATGCATCGGTTTAAAAACATGTGCTGTATTTATCTATAAATAAAGTTTTTAACGCTCACTATGAGTTGTTCATGACACGTGTTTTCTGTAGGCGTGCCTTAATCCCTTACCATGAGAGGTCCATGACAAGCGTTTTCAGCAAAAGGGGTTTTTACCCTCGGCATGAGCCGTCCATGACACTCGTTTTCAGCTGAAGGCCATTCAAACCCTCGCCATGACCCGTTCATAACACGATTTTTTGGCAGAAGAACCTCCTAACGCTCACCATAAGCTATTCATTCCATAGAAAAAGGCTCACACATGGTGAGCCTTAAGAAAATATTGCAGCTAATTTGTCACTTAACCGGGCAAACTCCTCAATAGATAAGGTTTCCCCTCTACGGCCAGGCTCGATTTCTGCTTGCTCTAATGCAGCAAGAATGTCTTCCTTCTTTTGTTTCCCATCCGGCAAATAACTTGTTAAGTTATTTAATAAGGTTTTCCGCCTTTGCGCAAAGCTGGCCCTAATAATTTGAAAAAAGAATTCCTCATTCTGGACGGAAACTGCCGGTTTCTCCCTTTTCGTTAAACGAATAACAGCTGAATCGACATTCGGCTGAGGAATAAATACGGTTTTTGGAACAATCATAACCGTCTCAGCCTCTGTATAGTATTGAATCGCGATGGAAAGGGAACCGTAATCTTTTGTTCCCGGCTTAGCAGAAATTCGATCTGCCACCTCTTTCTGAAGCATACAAACAATTCCCCTGATTGGCAGTTTGTCCTCAAGCAGCTTCATAATAATCGGAGTTGTTACGTAATAGGGGAGATTGGCAACAACCATAATATCGTCCATCCCCGCTAATTCTGTTTCAATCATTCCTCTAACATCCGCTTTCAGTACATCCTCATGAATGATCTTTGTATTCGGATAAGGAGAAAGGGTTTCTTGTAAAATCGGCAAAAGCCGCTGGTCAATTTCAAAGGCCACTACCTTTTTGCTTCTTTTCGCCAGCTGTTCTGTTAAAGCGCCAATCCCAGGGCCAATTTCAATCGCTGCTGATTTTTCCGTTAACTCGGCATGATCCACAATTCTTCTGAGAATATTAGTATCAATTAAAAAGTTTTGTCCTAAGCTCTTTTTAAAAGAAAATCCGTATTTTTCAAGTATGGCACGGGTTCTTACCGGGGTCGCTATATCTTTATGCATGTTCTTCCTCCTGACGGATCGCTTGGATGGCAACCGCAAACTCTTCTTTGCTAATTTGAAACATCATTAAACTTTTATGTAGCTGCTTTCCATTTGTAAATCCAATTTTTAAAAGCCTACCTAGCTTCTCTCTTCTTTCCCTTGCTCCGGAGCCGCCAATTAGGCCTGCAGCAAGTAAATCCTCTTGAGTGATGACCTCCTCCACCTCTTCATGCATGAGGTGTGCCTCGCGAAGAGCTTGCCGAATCATCTCGGGAGAAGCATGTTCGACACCAACACCCTTCCCGTATTTATGTAGAGCATCCTTTTTATCGATAAATGCATGCTTACAGCCAGGGACATGTTCTTTAATTGTATTGCGGATTTTTTTCCCCGGATAATCAGGATCAGTAAATACAATGACCCCTCTTGTCTCTTGAGCAAGCTTTATCTTTTCTAATGTTTCATCATTAATGGCAGAACCATTTGTTTCAATCGTATCCGCATCGAGTGCGTTTTTAATCGCAGTCGTATCATCCTTTCCTTCGACCACGATGATTTCCCTAATCTTCATAAATCCTCCTGTTATCTTGCTCTGTATTTCATTAGAGACATTTAAAATAAAAATAAAATATTTGAGAAAAAATTGAAACATTTTTGTAACCTTATTCGTCTGTATATATGATTGGTTAAATAATGATTTTAATTATATATGAAAAGTCGAAAGAAAGAAAAAAAGAAAAAATGCAGAGGATTTAGGGGTCCCCTGCACTTTCAAAAAATTAATTTAGTATTCTAATTTTTACTGTTTTGCGTCCCCAGCGATAAGCTTCTCCCTTTGTAGCAAAGAACACATCGATTTTGTTTCCTTTAATGGCAGAACCGGTATCTGCAGCGATCGCATACCCGTAGCCCTCTACATAAACTTTCGTGCCTAAAGGAATAACTCTAGGATCTACTGCAATCACTTTCGCATCGGGATTTGCACGCAGATTAATGCCTGTCGCGGTTTTGCCTGAGCAACCGTTACAATGAGCCGTATATGCGGTCGAGGACACATAGATTTCCTTCCCGCCTGTTTCGCCGCGGGATGCAACCACATTAACAGCTAACGGCTTCGTACCAACAGCAACCACTTTATCCTGTTTTTCCTGAACGGTTTTCTCGTTTAATAATTTTCTTGAAACTTCCTTGCCATTTTCTAATACAACTTCATATTCCTTCGTTAATAAGCCCTCTTTGCCTTGATTAACGACTTTCTGGGAACCTTTATCCAGGCTGCTGTCCTTCTTCGTTACAACAGCAAATTTAATTGGTTCTTCCACAACATCGGTGACTTTTTCTACTCGAATGATTTGAATGGTGTCGTCTTTTTTGACAACCGTATCCGCTTTGGGTTCAATACGATCTAGTTCGTTTAGCGTAATCCCCTGCTGTGATAAAAAGTCAGCGACCGTAGTCGAAGTGGACCAAACCTGTTGCTCTTTCCCGCCATCCGACAATGTTAATGCAAAAGCTTTATTGACAACTATTTCAAGTTTATTTTTAATTGGCTCTTCGAGATTTGGCTGAACCTTATCATGATCAGTTATCGTAATCTCCTGTTCTTTCAAAAGCTCTTCTACTGTTTTGGACACTGTCCAAATCGTTTTCTTCTCGTTGTCTTTCACAATGTGAACCTGTTTTGCCGGCTCCCAAACAATCTCTAAATTGTTTTTCACCTTCGTGTCAAGGGATAACGACACATAGTCCTCTTTGCGTAAAGAAATGTCTAAATCATTAAAAAGTTCTTGAATTGTTCCCGCATGTGTTTTAATGACCTTTTCCTGACCGTCTAATGTCATTGCCACCGTTTTCTTTGTTGATTCGAATATAAAGAAGCCTAAAGCAGCTGCAAAAACTATGAAACTAGTAGTAATAATGACAATTCTCTTCTTACTCAAAGACTCGGAAAACAGGTTTTTCATGTTTTGAAATACGATGAAAAACGCCTCCTTTTCTCTCGGAGTGATTATATAGACTATCTTACAGTTTTGTCAACTCTCTTTCACTTTCCTTATTTTAGCACCACCCTCTCCTAAACGTATTTCCTATTATGCAAAATCTTTTTGAGAAAGGAAAGAGAGACTTATCGACATGGTTATCCTATGATGGGACAAGGAAATGTAGAACTTTTTGGAACTAGGAAAAAAAAGGACAAGTACCCTAGAATATCGACAAAATTCTTTATCAAATTATGCCGAATATTTTTTTAGCATTCTCTGTTGTTATTCTGGCTACTTCTTCCACTGAGACATTTTTAATTTCAGCAATTTGTTCTGCCACCAGTTTTACATAGCTAGGCTCGTTCCGCTTGCCGCGATAAGGATGAGGGGCTAAATACGGGCAGTCAGTCTCGATTAATAGCTTGTCCATTGGGATGACTTCCGCTACTTCCTTCGGTTTCTTCGCATTTTTAAAGGTAACAGGCCCTCCAAGTGAAATATAGAAATTCATTTCAACACATTCTTTGGCCGTTTCCGGGCTGCCGCTAAAGCAATGCATGATTCCTCCGACTTCCCCTGCTCCCTCTTCCTTCAAAATGGATACAATATCAGCAGTTGCATCCCGATTATGAATGATAATCGGCAGCTTTACCTTTTTTGCCAGCTGAATTTGCTTTCTAAAAACCGCCTTCTGAATGTCCTTTGGAGACTTATCCCAATAATAATCGAGCCCCATTTCACCAAGTGCTACTACCTTCGGGTGGCTAGAGAGCTCCTCAATCCATTGGAGATCCTCATCAGTCATATCAATGGCATCAACCGGGTGCCAGCCTACACTTGCGTAAATAAATTCATATTGCTCTGTCAGTTCCATCGCCTTTTCAATGGTTGGACGATCAAAGCCAACAACGACAATGCGGGTAACTCCTTCTTCCAATGCTCTGTCAATAACCTCTCTTAGATCATCATTATATTGTTCGGCATTTAAATGTGCGTGGGTGTCGAAAAACATCAAAAATTCCCCTTTTTACATAAATTATATTTCAGTAACATTTCTTTCATATATGTAACAATTGATACAATCAGCGGGTAGTTTTCCAAATATAGTATTGCCATTTTTTACTCATTATTGAAAAATAACAAAATCCTCTTTTTTACGTTCTTATCATTGATATTATCGTTAATTATGTGAATAAATA
The DNA here is from genome assembly GCF_036965125.1 of Bacillus sp. JJ1503. Classification (NCBI taxonomy): domain Bacteria; kingdom Bacillati; phylum Bacillota; class Bacilli; order Caryophanales; family Bacillaceae; genus Bacillus; species Bacillus sp. JJ1503. The sequence goes on along the minus strand of NZ_JBALOZ010000095.1, from coordinate 11,223 downwards.
TTATTTTATAAAAGAAAAACATAGAAATGTTTTACGTCTAATGTTACACGTGAAACATTTCTATGTTATAAAACATTTATTTTACTCTTGCACCTAATGGAAGCGACTCAGCAATGGTTGCTAGTGAAAGTTCTCCATCCTTGCTTCCGGCAAGGATCATTCCTTCTGAAAGCTCTCCACGAAGCTTAACAGGCTTTAAATTCGTAACGCAAATAAGTTTCCTGCCAATAAGGTCCTCTGGTTTGTAAAATTGAGCAATTCCAGAAACGACTTGCCGCTTTTCATAACCTAAATCTAGCTGAAGCTTAAGCAGCTTATCTGCCTTTTTTACTGGCTCTGCATGAATAACCTGTGCTACCCGCAAGTCAACCTTCATAAAGTCATCAATAGTGATTTCTTCACTGTCAGGCTTTTCCTCTTGTTTCACTTCTTCCACTTTTGGTGCTGATCCTTGCATTTTTGTTTTGATATATTCTACCTCTTCATTTAAATCAAGACGAGGGAAAATAGGGTCTCCTTTGGCGATTTTTGTCCCTTCAGGAATTAAACCAAATCCTTCTAAGCTCTCCCAAGCCGTAAAGCTGTCTCCATTTACATTCAGTTGCGCAAATATTTCCTTTGGCGCTCTTGTTAAGAACGGCTGTATAAGAATGGCAATTCTTCTTAAGGACTCTGCTAAATGTGCCATTACACTTTCAAGTTCAGCAGTCTTTGCCTCATCCTTTGCCAGTGTCCATGGCTGTGTTTCATCGATATATTTATTGGATTTGCTGACTAATTGCCAAATGGTCGATAAAGCTACGGAAAACTCCATATTCTCCATTGCCTCTTCATATTTCTTAACCGTTTCCTTATTTGCTTGAAGCAATGACTGATCATACTCACTATTTGAGCCATTATATTTTGGAATAACCCCGCCAAAATACTTATCTACCATTGCCAGCGTCCGATTTAACAAGTTTCCTAAATCATTCGCAAGATCAAAATTAATTCTTTCTACGAAGCCTTCCGGTGTAAACACACCGTCCGATCCAAATGGAACTTCACGCAATAAATAATAACGCAATGCATCTAAACCATAACGGTCAATTAAGGTGACAGGGTCCACTACATTTCCTTTAGATTTGGACATTTTGCCATCCTTCATTAATAACCAGCCATGGGCAAACACTTTTTTAGGTAGGGGCAAATCTAAAGCCATCAGCATAATTGGCCAATAAATCGTATGGAAACGAACAATTTCTTTTCCTACCAAATGCACGTCTGCCGGCCAGAAGTTTTCGTATTTGGAAGGATCCTCTGTTCCGTAGCCTAAAGCTGTAATATAGTTCGATAAGGCATCGATCCACACATAAATGACATGCTTTGGATTGCCTGGAACCTCAATTCCCCAATTAAAGGTTGTTCTAGAAACAGCAAGATCTTCTAATCCTGGCTTAATAAAGTTGTTAATCATCTCATTTTTACGAGATTCAGGCTGAATAAACGAAGGATTCTCCTCGTAATATTGCAGCAGTCTATCAGCATATTTACTTACCTTAAAGAAATATGATTCTTCCTTTACTTTGTTAACGGGTCTTCCGCAGTCCGGACAGTTCCCATCTTTCAGCTGGCGCTCTGTGAAATACGATTCGCATGGTGTACAATACCATCCTTCATATTCCCCAAGATAAATATCTCCTTGCTCTAATAATTGAGCAAAGATCTTTTGAACAACTTCCTTATGGCGATCCTGTGTTGTGCGAATGAAATCATCATAGGATATATCAAGCTTTTTCCAAAGCACTTGAATTCCTTCGACAATTTCATCTACATAGCTTTGGGGTGTAACCCCTTTTTCCTCCGCTTTTTCCTGGATCTTTTGACCATGCTCATCCGTACCAGTCAAATACATGACATCAAATCCGCGCAAACGCTTGTAGCGAGCCATTGCATCGCCAGCTACCGTTGTATAGGCGTGGCCTATATGTAAATTTCCGCTTGGATAATAAATAGGTGTAGTAAGATAAAACGTTTTTTTACCTCCCACAATATCCCCTCCTTTTTAGCTAAAAAATCCCGACCTTACAATGGACGAGATTAAACTGTAATACGTGCCAAATATAGGCTTCTTATATTAATTAGAACCTATGTGAGCAAACCGACTCATTAAGTCAGCATAACCTCTTATACCATCAAAATATACCTAATATTTAGTATTTGTGCAACAAATATAGATAAGCTAGAGCCCTAAAAACTGTGAGAGTTATATATTTTGCTTCAACTGAAATGAACACTGCCTAACTAAATAAATTATTTATTTTTTTATCCCAATAAATATAAATCTCCACTCGTATATTATTATGTTGAATTCTGTAAGTACTGTTGATATTTGTCGAATATTATTTTTTTGATAATAATAAAATAATATATCTAAAGAGTTAAAATATTTACTAAACCACCATTAAAATTTGCTGTTATGTCAGTAAACCTTGATGTAATAACCTTTATTGGATAAGGTAAAAACTTCTAATTAAATTAAAAATAAAGTAATTGACGTATTTGGGAAACGCTGGTATTATTGAATTAATAAAGATTTTGTCGAATATTGGCGAAAGAACTATAAATAGAAAAATATTTTTTAAGATTTGGGAGGAGAATTTTTATATGAAATCTACAGGTATTGTTCGTAAAGTTGATGAACTAGGTCGCGTGGTTATTCCTATCGAGTTAAGACGTACATTGGATATTGCTGAAAAGGATGCTTTAGAAATCTACGTAGACGATGATCGTATTATCCTTAAAAAGTACAAGCCAAATATGACTTGCCTAGTAACTGGGGAAGTTTCTGACGATAACATCCAATTAGCTAATGGAAAATTAATTGTTAGCCGTGAGGGTGCTGAACAATTATTAAGTGAAATTCAAAACAGATTTGAACTTGTAAAATAATAAAAAGAAGCTTCTCTGCATAGAGAAGCTTCTTTTTTTACTCTTCGTTATCATTTGATTTAACATGAAAGGCATGGTAAACCTCTTTCTTATTTATGCCTCTGTCGGCTGCTGTTTGCTTTATCGCATCTTTACTATTCATTCCGCTATCATTCATATAATGTTCCACATGAGCTTCAATGGATAAATCCTCCCACCAAATTTCTCCCTCTTCTTGCTCTTTCTCTGATGAACCCTCAAGGATCAGAACAAATTCTCCTCTAATTTCTTCAGATGTGGCCCAATCTAATACCTCTTTCACAGTCCCGCGAATAAACTCCTCAAACTTCTTTGTCAATTCGCGGCAAAGAACAATCTTTCTATTCCCCATTTGCTCTTCAATAAGTGTAAGCGTTTCTTTCAAACGATGTGGGGCTTCGTAAAGAATCGTAGTGGCGGAAATTTTCGAAAGCTCCTCAAGTTCTTTTCTTTTGGTTTTCTTTTTCCGGTCTAAAAATCCATAGAAATAGAAAGGCTGCGGATTAAGTCCTGATGCAATGAGTGCAGTTAAAGCGGCATTCGCACCTGGAAGCGGAACGACCGTTAATTTTTCAGCGGCTGCAGCGGTGACCAGCTCGTAGCCGGGATCAGAAATCGTTGGCATCCCTGCATCACTCACAAGAGCAATCTTCGCTCCGTCTGCTAATTTCTCTAATAATTTCTCCCCGCTCACCGCTTTATTATGTTCATGATAGCTGATGATCGGCGTATCTATTTCAAAATAATTGCATAGCTTCTTCGTATTTCTTGTATCCTCAGCAGCAATAAAATCTGCTTCCTTCATAATACGAATAGCCCGAAAGCTCATATCCTCTAAATTCCCAATGGGGGTCGGAACTAAATACAGGATTCCCTTACTGTCTTCCTTATCAAAGCTTTTTTGCTGCCACATATGTACCACCCGTCTCAACGAAATGCGGAAGCGCCTTGATCACCCCCGACAAGCACAAGACGAGCCTCACGGAAAGGTGTTTTTTACCTTTCTGGGAGGA
>NZ_JBALOZ010000095.1:0-7250 GCF_036965125.1 Bacillus sp. JJ1503 | reverse complement strand
GATTGGCTTGTGACCTCGAGGGGGTAGGCGCTGGAGCTAGACATTTCTCTAACTTCCGAAGTTGTTTTCTTTATTTTTAATTATAAATTCTTCTTTCTTTTTCTTCGGCCATTGCTTAAATTCATATTCTGCCTTTAAGGCATCACTTTTATTATCGTACGCTTTTGAGAATACAAGCTTGACCGGTCCTCTTCCCCTTGTATATTTTGCCCCTTTTCCCTCATTGTGAAGCTTTATCCGCTTTTCTAAATTATTCGTGTAGCCTGCATACAACGTATAATCCCTGCACTGCAGCACATAGAAAAGATGATTATTCTCCATATAAAATCTTCCTTATTTCAGGGGTATATTCATTATTATCCTGATAGACAATTAATGGGGGCAAGATTTTTAAATCTGGACTGCCGTATTTAGTTGCTTCTATTAATAATGTATTTGCTTCCTTTCCTTGCTTCGGATAAACAAATTGGACCTTTTTTGGTTCCAATTTATATTTTCTCATAAGTGTTACAATATCTAAGAGCCTTCCCGGCCGATGAACAAATGCTACCTTTCCGCCCTGCTTGACTAAGTCGCTTGAAGCCTTTATCGCATCCTCCAGTGTACAGAGAATTTCATGGCGGGCAATGGCTAAATGCTCGTTCTCATTGATTTCTTCCGATGAGGGAGTAGGAAAATAAGGTGGGTTACAAGTAACAACATCAAACTTTCCAAATCCAAGCTCCTTTGTCATCTCCTTAATATCCCCATGTATCATCTGAAGCCGATCTTCCAATTGATTATATTCGATGCTTCTCTTTGCCATATCAAAAAGCCGTTCCTGAATTTCAACCCCTACAATGGAGCCTTTTGATCTCATGCTCAAAAATAACGGAATCACACCGTTTCCACTGCATAGATCGATTAACCGACCCTTTTGAATCGGCACATGAACAAACCTGGCAAGTAAAACGGCGTCAAGTGAAAAGGAGAACACCGTCGGGCTTTGAATAATACGCAAATTTTCCGCAAGCAAATAATCTAAACGCTCGTCTCCTTTTAAAATATCCATTCTCTTTCCTCCATATTATTTAAAATGCGTTGATGCTCCACCTAAAAGGTAACGCTTTTACTCGTGCGATGATGATGCTGCCGAAACGTCCCTTGTGAAGCTAACATGTTAAAAATAGCCTTCCCATTAAGAGGAAGGCCAAAAAATTATTTCTTATTAAGAAAAGATAAGCAAAACAGGCAATCTCCTTCTTTTCGCGGGCTTCCAAAATGGAGGTTACATATGTGAAAACCTTCTTGATAAAGACGGGCAAGATTATCGTAGCCTTCTCCAATATCAGCTGTTTTGTAATCAGCGGAATCCACTGGCGATGTGGCTGTCGTCCCTTTTTTTACTGTCGTCTTTCCTTTATCTGTCGTTAATTCCAAACGGCGTCTTAAATGCTCGTTCTCCAGCTTTAAAGCATTATTCTCTTCTAGTATTTCTGCCAAATGCTGCTTTAACTCACCTAGCTGTTGATATAACTGTCCAATTTGGGCTTCCATATTACTTACTGAATCAAAGATTTCTTTTTTATCCACGTATTCCACCTCATTAATCTGTGGATTGAACTGATACAGCACCCTGTTTTACTAATTCTTCTAAAGTATACTCAAGCACGCGTTCAGCAGCAGTTACATCCACTTGCAGCACCCGTTCTAAAATATTTAATCCTACTACTTTGCCAGGACCTTCAGGTGTTTGAATCCACTCACCAAGGTCAGGAAGCTGGGCTTTTGCTTCCTCATATTCATCATTTTCATATTTCAAACAGCACATCAGACGTCCGCATAGGCCTGATATTTTCGTTGGGTTCAAGGAGAGATTCTGGTCCTTTGCCATCTTAATGGAGACTGGATCAAAGTCGCCTAGAAAAGTAGAACAGCATAGCATTCTTCCACAAGGGCCAATGCCGCCTAACATTTTTGCTTCATCCCTAACGCCTATTTGACGCAATTCTATTCTTGTACGGAAAATCGCTGCAAGATCCTTTACAAGCTCCCGGAAGTCTACTCTTCCATCAGCCGTAAAGTAAAAGATGACTTTATTTCGGTCAAATGTATATTCAACATCAACTAGTTTCATATCTAAATGATGAGTACTTACTTTTTCACTGCAAACCTCATAAGCTTCTTTTGCAGCCTGCTTATTTTCTTCGACAATCATTTTATCCTTTTGATCCGCGATTCGCAGAACCTTTTTTAAGGGCAGAACCACATCATGCTCATCCACTTTTTTCGGTGGAACGACAACCTTGCCATATTCCACACCACGGACTGTTTCAACAATGACAAAGTCATCCCTTTCTATCTCTAGCCCGCCGGGATCAAAATAATATATCTTGCCCGCTTTTTTAAAGCGGACTCCTACTACATCATACAAATGAAGACCCCTCCTGCAATTTCAACACAAGCTGTTCCATTAACAGCTGCGGATTCATATTTGCATGCAATTTCCTCTTTGCTTCCAAAATTGCTGTCATCTGCTCCGATACTTGTCTGCTAGAGGAATGCAACGCAAACTGTTCTAAACGTGCTTTCTCATTTAGATAGACAATTTGACCTTCCTTGCCGAGCTGTATATATAGTAAATCCTTAAAGATTAGAAGTAATAAATCAAGACCTATATCTAACTGTTCTTTCTCTTTAAAATGCTTAAACCAATCATCCTGGAGAGCTACCATCGCCTCTAAAGGACTTTTCTTAAGCACTTCATATAATTTTAACACTATTTTTTGTGCTTGTACAAACCAATCATTCTGACTATACTCAATTGCCTCATCTATATTATTGGTAAGTTGGGCAATTAATGGGGCCAACAGTGGCGATACTCCATTTAATTTAAGATTTTCAATCATTTTTTCAGGTGATAACGTCTGAAAGGAAATAGTTTGACAGCGAGAAAGAATAGTAGGAAGTATTTTCTGTGCCTGCTCTGTCATTAAAATCGCCATTGTATGAGGATGTGGTTCTTCAAGAAACTTCAACAAACTATTGGCAGCATTTACCGTCATTCGATCAGCATGAACTATCATATATAATTTCTTCCTAGATTCAACACCTGTTTTCGAAAATTCCTCTTGAAGAGTCTGGATTTGAGCCTTCTTAATGGACAGACCATCTGGTTCAACAAGATGAACATCAGGGTGATTCCCATTGTTAATTCTTTTGCAATTTACACAATCCTCACAAGGCATATAGCCTTGAATGGGTGAGTGGCAAAAAACACTTTTGGCTAAAAGACTCCCGGCATCCCGTTTGCCAGTCCCTTTCATCCCTTCAAACAAATAAGCGTGGGCAAGCCTATCCTTTAAGATGCTATTTTTAAACATTTTCAAAACAACAGGCTGAATGCTTTCTAGGTCTTCCCACGTTTTGACCACTGTCATCACCACTTTAATTCTTTATAATAAAATTCTATTAAAACTGCTGGAATTTTTCAATTGGCAGTACAAAGACGGTTGCTCCTCCGACCTCGACCTCAACTGGATATGGAACATATGAATCTGCATTTCCTCCCATTGGAGAGATAGGGGCCACTAGCTGGTCTCTTGATTTGCAATTTTCTTTAATAATTTGCAATGCCCTGTCAACACGAATATCCTCTGTTCCGATCATGAAGGTTGTATTCCCTGATTTTAGAAAGCCGCCAGTACTTGCAAGCTTTGTTGCCCGGAAATTATTATTTACCAATGCATTCATTAATTTATTGCTGTCTTGATCTTGAATAACCGCTAATATTAGTTTCATACTCTCATCCCCTTTCATTTGTTCCACTTTTCTAAAATTGCCTTACTACATTCATTATAGCAATTTTTTAAAGAACTAACATGTTTTATCCATATTGACTAAACTTTGAGGTACAAAAAAGAGGGTGATACACATGTAAATAGTCACCCTCCTTCATTTATTCTTCCCTATGGATTATCTCTTTTATCTTTTCTTCAGCTGCCTTATACACCATTTCGATTGATTGGGAAGCATCTATCTTATAAATCCGTTCAGGATAACTATTTATTAGCTTATAATAACCCTCGCGTACTTTGTGGTGAAATTCTAAGTTCTCAAGATCTAGACGATTTACTTCCCGTTCCTTATGCCGGTTGATTCTTTCAAGACCTTCCTCTGGTTCAATGTCAAAATAGAACGTTATTTGCGGCATCATTCCTTCGATGGCAAATTGATTAATTGAAAACACTTCATCCATTCCTAATCCTCTAGCATAGCCTTGATAGGCTAGGGAGCTATCAATAAATCGATCGCATAAAACAACATAACCTTTTTCAAGAGCTGGAATGACTTTTTCAACAAGATGCTGCCTTCGTGCCGCCGCATACAATAAGGCCTCGGTACGGGGATCCATTTTTGTATTGTTCTTGTCCAGAATGACATTTCGAATTTGCTCAGCAATATCAATCCCACCTGGCTCTCTCGTTTGCATAACCTGATAGCCTTCTGCTTCTAATCTTGAGCCAAGCATGTTAATGATGGTTGTTTTCCCAGCTCCATCAGGGCCCTCCATTGTTATAAAAATACCTTTTTTCAAATCGCTAACCTCCAAGATGATTCAATCATAATATAATCAATTTCGCCTCGGCGGAATTGCGCCCAGATTTTTATCGAGCTTGCTCGATAATTTCCTCTAAAAAATCTGAGGCATCCGCCGGAGGCTTAACTTCATTCAGCGGAAGTAATACCCCCAATGAATTTGATACCTTTTTTCATTCTTCTCCCACTTATAGAAGTGGAAAACTTCAGCTGAATGAAGTTAAATTATTCGGGAAATATGTCTATTCTTCCAGATTTCAAGCTGTCTCCGCCTTGAAATCTGGCACCTGTTTTCAGCAGTAATTTAATAAAATCTATATCTTCCGTTTGAATTTTTTCCCCAGGAAATAATAGTGGGATACCAGGAGGATAAGGAATAAGCAATTGCGCACCTATTTTACCGACTGCCTCTTCCAAGGGGATAGATTGGCTTGTGAGGCTTGCCATCTGCTTCACATTCAAGCTCAGCTTTGAAATTCTCGGTTTACCAAAGCTGCTTATTATATTGTCCCTCTGTGTATTTGGGATAGATTGAAGAGCTGTCTCAAAACGCCTAATTATCTCTTCAATAGAAAAATCCAAATCCTTTTTTAATAAAGGAAAAACAAGCAGTACATTATAGGGGTCAGCCATTTCAGCATAAATTCCTGTACCTTCGAGCAATCTTTGCAAATCATATCCACTCAATGATGTGGTGGATTGAATCGTTATTTTGAGCGGATCTCCTTTGCCATTTCGATAATCTAGTACTTGAATGCCCCTTATTTGCTGCAATCTCCTTCTAAATTCAGTTATCTTTTGAAAAAGATCGTTCATATCCTCATTTGAATAAGTAGCCAAATAGTGCCTCGCCATATCTAATGACGCCATAATGGGATAAGAGGGGCTGCTTGATTGCAGGATTTGAAGATAGTCACTGACTTTTCTTTCTGAAAGAATTTCACTATTAAAATGAAGATAAGCCCCCATTGTCATTGCAGGAAGTGTTTTATGAGCTGACTGAACAACTATATCAGCCTTTAATTGCACAGCTGACCGTGGGAATATTTCGTTTCCTGCAAAATGGGCACCATGTGCCTCATCAATTAAAACGGGAATCCCTTTAGAATGAGAATATTGAATGATTTCCTCTATATCATTGGCCATCCCATAGTAATTTGGATATGTAAGAATAATGGCCTTAGCCTCCGGATACTCATCCACAGCCATTTTTACTGTTTGAAGAGATACCCCTCCTGCGACACCCCATTCCTCATCAAAATCTGGACCTAGAAAAACAGGATGGGCCTTCATAAGCTGTACCCCATTTAAAACTGACTTGTGGCAATTTCTTTGGACAAGCACGGTATCATGTTCTGCGATCGCAGCCATGATCATCGCCAAATTTCCAACAGTTGAGCCATTCACTAAGAAAAAGCTTCTTTTCGTTCCATAAAAATGGGCAAGCAGCTCTTCAGCTTCTAAAATAATCCCTTCTGGAGAGTGAAGATCATCCAATCCATTAAGTTCTGTTGCATCAAGCTTTAATAATTCCTGAAAATACCCCTTTGCTTCATCAGGAAGAAGGCCTCCATATTTATGTCCAGGAACATGAAAGGAAACAGGGCTACGTTCAATATGTGCTTTTAAAGCGTCAAATATAGGCATTTTATTTTGATTCATATATCATCACCAAATATATTGTTAATCATCCCATCTATTTTACCAAATAGAAGTGAACTGCGGTACTTTCTTATACAAAAGCCAATGGGAAAGAATTGAGTAAGACATACAACCAAATTCATCTTTTAACATACATTAGTAAACAAGTAATCTTTTTAATCGAATTTTCAAAGGATTGTATACAATGCGGTAAATTAGGACAGAATTGGTGTATGGAGGTGGAGTTATTGAGTTCGCTATTAGCAAAGAAGCATATAGGGGAAGAGTGTGTCATTTGCGAGCAAACAAAATTAAGAGGCATACATCTATACACTTCTTTTATCTGTACAGATTGCGAAAGTGATTTAATTTCTACAGATACAAGTAATCCAAAATATAAATATTATTTAAAACAGCTAAAAAAAGTCACAAATCCAGAAATACTTTCATAATGTAGGCTCCATTTGGGGCTTTTTATTTTGGTTTTATATCTCTGCGATTTTCAAACCTTCCGGAGCCGGGAAAAATCATCGGCAATTTTTATTTGTAACACATATTCGCTGAACCTCTTATGGTGAGCGTTTTTGAGGGAGCCTTAACAAAATGCGTCCCATGAACCTTTTATAGTGAGCGTTTTCGGTGAGTTCTTAGCAAAATGTGTTCCATGAAGCACTCATAGCGATCATTTTTGATGGATTCTTATGAAAAAGCGTTCCATGGACCTTCCTTATCTACCTTGACCTTTACTTTTCTTCACGAAGGGCGTTTTGAACGGTGCTTAACTACCTTCGGGCCCTATTTTTCTTCATGAAGGGTGTTTTGAGACTCTCTTAACTACCTTCGGGCCCTATTTTTCTTCGTGAAGGGTGTTTTGAGCCGCTCTTTACTACCTTTGACCTTTACTTTTCTCCGTGAAAGGCGTTTTGAACCTCTCTTAATTACTATCAGCTTAAAATTTTCTTCCGAAAGAGCGTCATAATCGTTTTTAGCAACAACAAAAAAAGACATCTATATGATGTCCTTTACTTTTG
>NZ_JBALOZ010000094.1:0-17710 GCF_036965125.1 Bacillus sp. JJ1503 | reverse complement strand
CCCCTTTCCTCCTCCATATTATGCTATATATGAGCATAGTAAAAATCATATAAATACTATTATCGCGGGGTGGAGCAGTCCGGTAGCTCGTCGGGCTCATAACCCGAAGGTCGCAGGTTCAAATCCTGTCCCCGCAATCTGGTCCGGTAGTTCAGTTGGTTAGAATGCCTGCCTGTCACGCAGGAGGTCGCGGGTTCGAGTCCCGTCCGGACCGCCATATTGTGGCTCAGTAGCTCAGTCGGTAGAGCAAAGGACTGAAAATCCTTGTGTCGGCGGTTCGATTCCGTCCTGAGCCACCATTTAATTATTACTAAATGCGGGTGTAGTTTAGTGGTAAAACCACAGCCTTCCAAGCTGTTGATGAGGGTTCGATTCCCTTCACCCGCTCCAAAATATGGGCCTATAGCTCAGCTGGTTAGAGCGCACGCCTGATAAGCGTGAGGTCGATGGTTCGAGTCCATTTAGGCCCACCATTTTTATTTTATCTTTGTTCCGCAGTAGCTCAGTGGTAGAGCATTCGGCTGTTAACCGAACGGTCGTAGGTTCGAATCCTACCTGCGGAGCCATTATGGGGAAGTACTCAAGAGGCTGAAGAGGCGCCCCTGCTAAGGGTGTAGGTCGCGTAAGCGGCGCGAGGGTTCAAATCCCTCCTTCTCCGCCATTATAAGGCCCGTTGGTCAAGCGGTTAAGACACCGCCCTTTCACGGCGGTAACACGGGTTCGAATCCCGTACGGGTCATAAAAAAGGTTGTCAACCAATTGTGTTGGCAGCTTTTTTTTTACTTATTTATAGTTAATTATAGATCTGGATGTAAAAAGATACCATGGACTAAGATTCTATGGTATTTTTTGTATATAGGGCAAATACACAATTTAAGTGAGAGGAATAACATAGAAAAGCCATAAGGAGAAACAAAAAATGATTAAGTATATTATTTTTGATTTTGATGGAACGATTGCCAATTCTCAATATGCATTTGTTTCTGCCTGGAATCATCTAGCTGAAAAGCACCGATTTAAAAAACTAGAGCATGATAGGTTAGAGGATTTAAAAAAACTAACCATTAAAGAACGAAGTAAGTTGTTAAATTTTCCAATGTATAAATTGCCCATTGTGATGCCGGAATTCTACACAGCCTATCGCCAATCAATATTAGACGTGACCCTATTTGAAGGGATAAAGGAATTATTAGATGAATTAGAGAGTAGAGGTTACCATACGGCCATTATTTCTTCTAATTCAGAGGAAAATATTAGGCAGTTCTTAAATCGTAATGACGTTAAGGTACCTGATATTCTTTGTTCCAGTCGCATTTTTGGTAAGGATAAAATGATAAAAAAGTTCTTAAAATCTCACAATGTGCAGTCTTCCGAGGTTATTTATGTAGGAGATGAGCATCGGGATATCGTTGCCTGCAAGAAGTGTAATGTAAAAGTTATATGGGTTGGTTGGGGCTATGATGGCATAGAAGTGGTTCAATCTGAAAATCCTGATTATATGATTCAAACGCCAGATGAAATTCTGCAAATCATTTAGAGTATCCCAATTAAATTCACCAAAAGATATCTTTAGTCATTCTTAAACGCTTGGAAAAATGCAATTCCAAGCGCTTTTTTTAATACTGGTCTTTTCTGCTAGTCAAACCTTTCATCTTTTTCACGCAATTTCCTTCCAGGGTTATCAAGGTCAAATTCCGATGTTATGCCAGTGGACGGACCTCTAAACATTTCTCCAACTGCAATAATCTTTCCATCTGGCGGTCCAAATAGGGGGACCTTCACTTCATCTTTAGAAGCCTCTTTAATTAAAAACTCTTCTTCTTTATTACTCAATTTATATGTCTCCTTTAAATAAATAGTTTTGTGTAAGAAGCCGGAACCATCAACCCAGGCTGGTGCCAGAACCAGCTGTTATATGCAAGGCCCGGTCATCATTAGTTCGTCTCAATACTCACCCCCAACAAAAAGCTATTCAAGAGTCTTGTCCAAAAGTAAGTAAAGCTCTGAATTCACAGTGCTGCATGTTTTATTTTGTCAATCCAGGCAATAAATTATGTCGAAATTTCAAGATTACCTTTATATCTTGCTGTTAATTGGCAAAGTGTTAAGTTTGTTGTCAAAAAGTTTAGAAAAACTTTACAAGGTCTTTTTCCAAATCACTCGAATATAATCATGGAAGCTATTGCAGTTAGAAGGAGAAGAGCGACATGAACACAGTTTTTCCAACAGACTATCAAATGCATTTATTTCATGAGGGTACCCTTTTTGAAAGTTATAGACTCTTTGGTGCACATATTATGAAAGAAGATGAAAAGGTAAAGACTCGGTTTTGTGTCTGGGCACCGAATGTGGAAATTGTCAGATTAGTTGGTGATTTTAATGATTGGAATGGAGAGGGGTACCACTTACATAGAGTAAATAATGAAGGAATTTGGATGACTCATATTGAGATGGATCTACAGGGGTGTTTATACAAATATGAAATGATTACAAAAGAAGGCAAGCGTTTTTTGAAATCGGACCCGTTTAGCTTTTATTCGGAAAAAAGACCGGATACAGCTTCCATTGTATACTCTCTTGATGGCTATCAGTGGAATGACGATCATTGGATGCAGAAAAGAGAAAAAAGAAATAGCCTATCGGAGCCAATGGCCATTTATGAAGTCCATTTAGGATCGTGGCGAAAGACAAAGGATGGCTGCTTCTTATCGTATAAAGAATTAGCCGCTGAATTAATTCCGTATATTGTGGAGCTTGGATTTACCCATATTGAATTGTTACCCCTTGTCGAGCACCCGCTCGACGAATCGTGGGGCTATCAGGGAACAGGCTATTATTCCGTCACAAGCCGCTATGGTACGCCACATGATTTTATGTATTTTATTGATCAATGCCATCAAAACGGCATCGGGGTTATTCTTGATTGGGTGCCTGGACATTTTTGCAAGGATGCTCATGGGCTATATAAGTTTGACGGAACAAATTTGTATGAATATGAAAATCCTTGGGACAGTGAAAATGCTGTTTGGGGTACTGCAAACTTTAATTTTGGAAAAAGTGAAGTACATAGCTTTCTCATTTCAAATGCGCTTTTCTGGATGGAAACCTATCACATTGATGGTTTTCGCCTTGATGCAGTATCTAATATTATTTATTGGCCGAATCGACATGAGGAAACGGAAAATCCATTGGGCATCCACTTTTTGCAAAAATTAAACAAGACCATTTATGAGCGAGATCCTGCATTCTTAATGATGGCTGAAGACTCGAGTGAATGGCCGCAAGTGACCTCACCCGTACATTACGGCGGACTAGGCTTCCAATACAAATGGAATATGGGCTGGATGAATGATGTCCTTAGCTATATGGAAACAACACCTGATTCTCGGTCGAATGTTCATGGAAAAATGACCTTTTCCTTGTTGTATGCCTTTAAAGAAAACTTTGTTCTACCCTTTTCTCATGATGAGGTAGTTCATGGGAAAAGGTCACTTCTAGATAAGATGCCGGGTGATTACTGGAGCAAGTTTGCCCAGCTGCGACTGTTGTTAGGCTATATGATTGCTCACCCTGGAAAAAAACTATTATTTATGGGGACAGAACTAGGGCAATTTTCAGAATGGAAGACTAATGAGCAGCTTGATTGGCATTTGCTTGAGTACGATATGCATATGAAATTAAATGGGTATGTAAAGGAATTGCTGAAGCTATATAAGCGTTCAAGGCCGTTTTTCGAGATGGATTTTCTTCAAGAGGGCTTTGAGTGGATTGATGTAAATAACCATCAGCAATCGATCTTTTCTTTTATCCGCAAAGGAAGAAGGGAAGGTGAGCATTTGATTGTCATCTGTAATTTTACAGAGCGTGTTTATGAAGATTATTGGGTAGGTGTTCCACAAAAGGGGTCATACAGGGAAATATTTAATGGTGATAAAGCGGAATTTGGTGGAGCTGGCTTTATAAATAAGAAGGTTTTAAAGACGGAAGATGAACCGTATCATGGGAAGCCATATTCGGTAAAAATGACGATAGCCCCCTTTGGCGTATCGATATTACGACCTGTTAAGCATCGAAAGGAGAGAAAAGGAAATGGTAAGGAAGAAGTGCGTAGCCATGTTATTGGCCGGAGGGAAAGGGAGCAGACTCCATTCGTTGACTGAAAACCTAGCTAAGCCTGCAGTGCCCTTTGGAGGGAAGTATCGGATTATTGATTTCACTTTGAGCAATTGTACAAATTCAGGCATTGATACAGTTGGGGTGCTGACGCAATATCAGCCACTTGTTTTGAATTCTTATATAGGAATCGGAAGTGCCTGGGACTTAGATCGAAGAAATGGCGGAGTTACGGTTCTCCCGCCTTACAGTGAATCATCTGAGGTCAAGTGGTATACGGGAACAGCGAGCGCCATTTATCAGAATATCAATTATTTAAAGCAACATAACCCAGAATACGTATTAGTCCTTTCAGGTGACCATATTTATAAAATGAATTATGAACTCATGCTTAATTACCATATTGAAAAAGGTGCCGATGCCACGATTTCAGTTATTGAAGTTCCTTGGGAAGAAGCAAGCCGATTCGGAATTATGAATACGAGTGATGAAATGGTGATTACCCAATTTGAGGAAAAACCGGATGTGCCAAAAAATAATTTGGCTTCCATGGGTATATACATATTCAATTGGTCCCTTCTAAAGGAATATTTAGAAAGGGATGCAAAAGACCCTAATTCCAGCCATGACTTTGGCAAGGATATTATTCCGTTACTTTTAGCAGAAGAAAAGCAGTTATATGCTTACCCGTTTAAAGGCTATTGGAAGGATGTCGGAACCGTTAAAAGCCTTTGGGAGGCTAATATGGACTTATTAGATGAGACATGTGAATTAAATTTATTTGATTATAATTGGCGGATTTACTCCGTTAACCCGAATCATCCGCCACAATATATTTCAACTGAGGCAAAAATTACAGGATCTCTTATTAACGAAGGCTGTACCATTGAGGGAAATATTGATAAGTCAGTTCTTTTCCAAGGGGTAACAGTCGGGAAAGGATCATTCATACGTGAAGCTGTGGTCATGCCTAATGCCAAAATTGGTAAAAACGTTATGATTGAAAAAGCCATTATTCCTTCCAATATCCATATACCTGATGGAATGATGATTAGCGGTTCAATGGAAAACGATGAGATTGTATTAGTTTCAGAAGAAATGCTTCGAAAATATGTTTCTTAAAAAACAGTTTTTTAGTACGGCTGGGGGAAAGTGGTTTTGATGACAAAATTTGTAGAGTGTGCAGCTATTGACTGTGGGAGGGAAAGATTGTGAAGAATCGTTTGCTTGGTGTAATTGATGCAACAACCTATCACGAAGAATTGGGGGAGCTGATGATTCATCGATCGCTTGGAGCGGTCCCCTTTGCCGGCAGGTACCGCCTTATCGACTTTATTCTTTCCAATATGGTGAATTCTGATATAGAAAGTGTAGCGATTTTCCCTAAATTTCAATATCGCTCATTAATGGATCATTTAGGTTCAGGGAAGAATTGGGACCTTAATAGAAAAAGAGATGGCCTTTTCTTTTTCCCATCACCAATGATTGAAGGATCCCAAAATGGAATTGGCTCCTTTAATCATTTTGCTGCAAACTTAGATTATTTTTACCGAAGTAATCAGGAATACGCACTTATCGCAAATTGCTTTACGGTCTTTAATATGGATTTTCGCCCTGTTCTAGACCTGCATATTCATGCGGGGTGTGATATAACGGAAATCCGCCAACAGGGGCGGTCCCTGGAAATGTACTTAGTAAAGACGTCTTTTCTAATAGAACTCATTAAGTCACGTGAACATACAGGATATACTTGCATGAACGATGTCGTCAATGATTTAAACCACTCTTACTTAATATGCAGCTATGAATATGATGGCTTTGCAGAAAAGATTGATTCTATTCAAACGTATTTTCAAGTAAGCATGGACCTTCTACAGCCGCATATTTGGAGAGAGCTGTTTCCTCAGGAGAACCCGATTTATACAAAGGTAAAGGATGAACCGCCTGCAAGATATTTCGAAGGGGCATCAGTACAGCATTCCATGATTGCTAATGGGTGCCAAATTATGGGGGATATCAAAAATAGTATTATCTCTCGCGGTGTTAAGATTGGAAAAGGCTCAGTTATTAAAAATTGCATTATTATGCAAAAAAGCCAGATAGGGGAAAATTGCCATTTGGATTCGGTTATTTTAGATAAAGATGTGAAGGTCGCATCTGGAACTGTTTTAGCTGGTTCAAGTCAATCTCCGTATGTCATTCAAAAAGGAACCGTGCAAGGAGCTCTGATGAATTTGTGAAAGTATTGTTTGTTGTATCCGAATGTGTTCCATTTGTAAAATCGGGAGGACTGGCTGACGTTGCTGGTTCTCTTCCTAAGGAAATCAAAAAGCTAGGCACAGATATCCGAGTTATCCTCCCAAAATACCAATCTATAAATGAAGAATATAAAGTTAAAATGAAAAAGACTGCAGAATTTTCCGTGCAGGTAGGGTGGAGAAATCAGTATTGCGGGATCGAAGAACTTCAATTCGAGGGGATCACCTATTATTTTATAGACAATGAATATTATTTTTTTCGGGAAAATTTATATGGATATTTTGACGATGGGGAGCGGTTTGCTTATTTTAATAGGGCAGTATTGGATTGTCTCGAGTTGATCGATTTCTTCCCGGACATTATACATTGTCATGATTGGCATACGGGGATGATTCCGTTTCTATTAAAAGCTCAGTATCAGGCGATAGAGAGGTATAAAGACATCCGCACGGTGTTTACTATTCATAACTTGAAGTTTCAAGGAATTATGCCACGTGAGGCTCTGCAGGATTTATTTGGACTGAGCAATCAATATTTTCATATCGATCATCTGGAATTCTACGGGCAAATTAGCTTTATGAAGAGTGCCATTGTTGCAGCAGATAAGATTACAACAGTGAGCCCCACATATATGCATGAGATTCAAATGGAGCACTACGGGGAAAGGCTGCATGGATTGTTAAAGAAGAGGATGGATGATTTTGAAGGGATCATAAATGGGATAGATGCAGCCCTCTATGATCCGAAGAATGATCCCTGCCTATTGGAGAGATATAATCCTGAGGCAATTGAAAGGAAACAGGTTAATAAAAGATATATTCAGGAGAAATTTGGGCTTCCAAGTCATATGAATACCCCTTTAGTTGCGATGATTACGAGATTAACAGAGCAAAAGGGAATTGATCTTGTTCGCTGTGTTTTCCAGGAGCTCATGTCGGAGGATATCCAAATGATTATACTGGGAACAGGTGATATTCAGTTTGAGCAATTTTTCCGAGAGATGGAATGGGCTTATCCAGAAAAATGCAGAGCTTATATTGGCTTTGATGAGGAACTGGCACACCAGCTGTACGCTGGAGCTGATCTCTTTCTAATGCCATCAAAATTTGAGCCGTGTGGCCTTGGGCAAATGATCGCAATGAAATATGGCGCTATTCCTGTTGTTAGAGAAACAGGTGGATTAAATGATACAGTTCAGTCTTTTAATGAACTTACTGGTGAAGGAACCGGCTTTACATTTGGCCATTTTAATGCCCATGACATGCTGTTTACCGTGCAAAAGGCACTCCGCTTTTATCGGGATGAATTGTACTGGAGAAACATTGTCAGAAATGCCATGACAGCGGATTTTAGTTGGGCGCAATCTGCTGAAAAATACAATGGGCTATATTCCGAAATCATCTCTAGGAGTGAAAGTCATGTTTTCTAATAAGGAAGAGTTCAAAGAGTCTTTCTTAAAAAGGCTGGAAATGATATGTGGAAAAAGCTTTGGAGAAAGCACGAAAAGGGACCATTACTTTACAATAGGGAATATGATTAGGGAATATGTCAGCACTAGCTGGATCAACACGAATGAACGTTATCGAAGTAATAGAGGCAAGCAAGTTTACTATATTTCCATCGAGTTCTTGCTTGGCCGGCTGCTCCATCATAATTTGCTTAACTTAGGGCTAGAGGATGTTGTGAAGGCTGGATTAAAGGATTTAGGGATAGATTTATATGAATTGGATGAGATAGAGGCTGATGCAGGATTAGGGAACGGAGGGCTTGGGAGACTAGCTGCCTGTTTCATGGACTCTCTAGCCTCGTTAAATTTGCCGGGGCATGACTGTGGGATCCGCTATAAGCACGGTTTATTTGAGCAGAAGATTGTTGATGGCTATCAAATTGAGCTGCCAGAGCAATGGTTGCGGCATGGGCATGTGTGGGAGGTTAGGAGAGCGGATTTAGCAATTGAGGTTCCTTTTTGGGGGAGTGTTGAAGCTAGGGAAGAAAATGGTCGGCTCGTATTTCGGCACGAGAAAGCGGAACTGATTTCGGCTGTCCCTTATGATTTGCCAATTGTCGGTTACAAGACGGAAACGGTAAATACCCTCAGACTCTGGAATGCGGAACCCTCGCCCTACCCTATTCATAAGGATATTATGAAATATAAACGGGAAACAGAGTCCGTTTCTGAATTTCTATATCCGGACGATACACATGATGAGGGAAAAATACTTCGGTTAAAACAGCAATATTTTCTTGTTTCAGCAAGCATTAGGTCGATTATTCGCTCCTATAAAAAGCAGCATGAGACTTTACATGATTTTCACGAATATGTAAGTATTCATATTAACGATACACACCCTGTCCTAGCTATCCCAGAGTTAATGCGAATATTAATCGATGAAGAGTGCATGGGATGGGATGAGGCTTGGTATATTACCGTGAACACGATTTCGTATACGAATCATACAACCTTGTCAGAAGCGCTGGAAAAATGGGCAGTCCGTTTATTTCAGCCTCTGCTGCCGCGGATTTATATGATAGTAGAAGAAATCAACGAGCGGTTTTGCCAACAGCTTTGGGATTTGTATCCTGGTGAATGGGAACATATCGAAAGTATGGCAATAATCGCCCATGAAGAAGTGAGGATGGCTCACCTCGCCCTTGTCGGAAGCTATAGCGTAAATGGGGTAGCTGCCCTTCATACTGAAATTTTGAAGAAAAGGGAAATGAGCTCTTTTTATCACGTATTCCCTGAAAAATTTAATAATAAAACAAATGGCATTACTCATAGAAGATGGCTGTTAAAAGCCAATCCCCTTCTCTCTGGGCTTATTACGGATGGAATTGGAAGTGAATGGGTTCGAGAACCAGCCCAACTTAGTCAATTAAACAAATTTGAAGAAGACAAAGCTTTTCTTCAAAACTTATCCCGCATTAAACAGCAAAATAAGGAAAGGCTCGCTAGAAGAATTAACAATCAGACCGGCATTGTGGTAGATCCCTCCTCTATATTTGATATTCAGGTAAAACGCCTCCATGCTTATAAAAGGCAGTTACTCAATATTTTGCATGTCATGTATTTATATAATCAGCTAAAAGAGGATTCAAGCTTCAATATGCACCCGCGTACTTTTATCTTTGGAGCCAAAGCCTCTCCCGGATACTATTATGCAAAGAAAATTATTAAGCTCATCAATACAGTCGCGGATAAAGTCAACCGGGATGCCAGGACTAATGAAAAGTTAAAGGTCATTTTCCTCGAAAATTATCGTGTCTCTATAGCTGAAGAGGTTTTTCCAGCGGCAGATGTAAGCGAGCAAATTTCTACTGCCAGTAAGGAGGCTTCTGGTACTGGAAACATGAAATTTATGATGAATGGCGCTCTAACGGTAGGGACTCTGGACGGGGCAAATGTTGAAATAATGGAAAAGGCAGGTCCGGAAAATATCTTTATTTTTGGCCTTACTGCTGACAAAGTTCTTCAATATTATCAGCATGGCGGTTACAATTCAATGGATTACTATCATCATGACAAAAGAATTCGTCAAGTAGCCGATCAATTAATTAATGGTTTTTTCCCGGAAGCTGATGATGAATTTGAACCGATTTTTGATTCATTACTTACGGAAAATGATCAATATTTTGTACTGAGGGATTTTGATTCTTATGTGAATATTCAGAGGCAGGCAGGAATAGCATATGAAGATCAAAGTAAATGGCTGAAAATGAGCTTGAGAAATATTGCTGCTTCTGGTTATTTTTCCAGCGACCGCACAATTCGTGAGTATGCTGAAGAGATATGGAGGATTCAGTCTATTTAGGATGTTGAAAGTATGAAAGGGTGCAATTTGCACCCTTCTCACTAAGCTGTGTGAGCGTTCCATGAACTAAATTGGTAGAGGATTTTGAAAAAACCTAACATAGAAGGGCCCAATGTAAGCGTTTTGAAGGGGATTTTGTCAAAACCCTAACATTGGACGGTCCAATGTAAGCATTTTGAAGGAAATCTCATCAAAACCCTAACATAGTAAGGCCTAATGTAAGCATTTTGGAGAAAGCCCCGTCAAAACCATCTTTAAAGGGGCAGCTTACTGCTATTGTAATAAATCCTCCAAATGTTTCTGCCAATTTGGATTTTTATCTACAATAATTAAGACTGCCCCTTTCATAAATTATTCTTCTTCTTCCTCTTCTACATAACCATCTGTATATCGATAGTGTAAATCGCCAAACTGTGTATCGGTGCCGACTTCATCAAGCATGGCTTCGTATTCTTCATGCTTTTTCGAAGGATAAATGATTCTATCTGTCCCTTCAATGTTATTAGCAATAAAGGTTTCATAATCCTCCGTAAAGCCTTCATCATCATGCCCTTCGTTATAAAGGGAATTATAATCTTCATAATCGCCTCTAAGGTCGGATGGGGTTTCAGATGTACCGTAACGGGCAACCTCTTGGAAGCTGTCTTCATTATCAACAACCTCTCTAAACTGGTGATGCTGAAATGTATTTCCATGTGCTGGCTCCAGTACATCCTCTTCCACTGGGCGGTCACCTGGTACAATTTGTTCAGGGCTATGATCCTTACAGTATAATGTATAAGGGACAACCTCTAGCCTTTCGAATGGGATGTCCTCGCCACATACTGTACATTTCCCATAAGAACCTGTATGGATTGCCTCCAACGCGGCATTTACTTTATTTAACTGGGAATCATGATGCTCCTCAAGGGCAAAATCCTTTGTTCTGTCATATAATTCAGTCCCCATGTCTGCAGGGTGATTATCATAAGCAGATAACTCGCCAACTGTTTCTCTTGCATTTACGCCTTCTAGACTGCCTTCCTTATTTCCATGAAGCTGTGATTCTAAAGATGTTTTCTCCTCTTCTAATTGACGCATTAATTGGTTGAGTTGTTCAGACGATAACAAAACAATATCACATCCTCATCAAATTCGATTCGAGCTATTTTAAAACAGCAAGCAGTTGACAATCATATGTGTTTAGTATGAGCTTTACCTTAAAAAATAATTACTGAAATGCTGAAGCCCTATAGTGAACCTTCCCTTTTTAAACATGAAAAAAACCCTTGTCATGTACAAGGGTTAAAGTATTTCTTATAAAAAATAACCAATAAATAAACCGATTGATAATAAAAATCCAAAAATCGTATTCGTTTGAGCAGTTGCCTTCATTGCAGGCATCATTTGAATAGGAATTGTTTTTCCAATAAAACCTTTCGTTGCTTTAATCGCTTTCGGAGCGCTTAGAACAACAATCGCTAACCAAGGTGAAATAATATTCATGGCAATAAGAATGAAAACCCATGCATAAGAAATAATAAACATACTAGCAAGCAATTGAATGGCGCCTATTCTTCCTAATAAAATCGCCAGCGTTTTTCTGCCAAACTCTTTATCGCCGTCCAAATCACGTATATTATTAGATAACATAATAGCACCGACAAGAATCAATATAGGGATCGACACTAAAATACTTGTTTCCGTTACTGTTCCAGTTTGAATAAAGAACGAAATGAGAATAATCAGCATGCCCATGAAAAATCCAGCAGCAATTTCACCAAATGGCGTGTACGCAATTGGAAATGGTCCTCCGGTGTAAAGATAGCCTACTAACATACAAATGATTCCGATCAAAGCTAACCACCAGCTGCTGTTCATACAAATGTATACTCCAATTAAGATCGAAACACCATATAAACCAAGGGCCAGCTTAAGAACTGTCTTTGGATGTATGCCATCACGTACAATAGCTCCACCAATCCCAACAGATTCTTCATTATCGAGCCCTCTTTTAAAATCGTAATATTCATTAAACATATTCGTTGCAGCTTGTATCAGCAAGCTTGCAATCAACATAGCAAAAAATAATCCAAAATGAATGCTTGTATCCTGAAGAGCTAAGGCCGTTCCAAGTAGTACTGGTACAAAAGCAGCGGTTAGAGTATGAGGTCTTGTCAGCTGCCACCAAACCCTCCAATCCCTAGAGTTGGTAGGCGGAATACTTGTATGCATTTGTGTTTGCATAAAACTCTCCCCTTGTCATCAATATAATCTATAATATCAAACCTATTTATTATAAAGGATAGGATGTCTTCTGTCAAAACTGACCGTAATAAAGGCTTTCCATCATCAGTCTAAGCGGGAAAAAAGTAAGTGTCAATGGTACAAATTGAAAGCCGATAAAGATGAATTTTTCTTCTTTTCATTAAATTAGAAAAACCAGTCCTGAACATGACTATAATTGACATATGAATGAGAATAAGTGTATGTTAAAATAAGTTTATATGAAGGAATAACGGTTAATAGGTATTGTTGGAGGGATTTTTTTGGTTACCATAACAGAAACGGAACTAAAAGACGGGATCCTTGAAGCGATAGATAGGGCAAAGGCCTTATCTAAACCAGTTTTAGTAAGTGAAGTTCAGCAGATTAATCCTATAGATCCTCTTACTTTTTTCACGGCAGGCCGTGAAGCTTTTTTAGGTGAACGTTTTTTTTGGAAAGATCCATCAGATGAAACGTTCATTATTGGGATGGGAAGATGCAATCAAATTCAATCGGATCAGGCAGCTGGCCGTTTTTTTCATGTTGAAAAAGAGTGGAAGCGCTTTATTCAAGATGCCGTTATTTATAACCGGTTTGAAATAGATGGAATAGGTCCTCTTATGTTTGGCGGTTTTTCCTTTGATCCTATTAAAGAGAAATCAAAACTCTGGGAGAAATTTTCGGATTCATTGTTTCATATACCGACCTTTATGTATAGTGAAATAAAAGGAAAGGCCTATTTAACAACGAATGTGCTTTGTACACAAAATGATGATGAGTCTCTTATTGATGTTATTCACTTAGAGAGGCAGGCACTTTTCACTTCCCTATTAGACATTCGAAATGATGAAAGCCATCAATTAAATAAAGAGTTAGAAATGAATCCTGAAAAATGGAAGGAACAGGTCCGTTCCATTGTGAATGAATTAAAGCAAGGTTCAATAGAAAAGGTCGTCTTGGCGAGGGAAACAAGATTATTTTTTGACAAACATGTTCAAGTGGAACAAGTACTTTCACAACTATTGAATCTTCAAAGAGAGAGCTTTATTTTTGCATTTGAATCAAATGGTGATTGTTTTATTGGGGCTTCTCCAGAACGGCTTATCAAAAAGAGCGGAAAAAGCCTTTTTACGACATGTCTTGCTGGATCAATTGCAAGAGGCAAGTCGGAGAAAGAAGATAATCAGCTTGGTGAAGAATTATTAAATGACCGTAAGAACTTAATTGAGCATCAATATGTTGTACAAATGATTAAAGAGGCGATGGAAGAATCTTGTGAGGAAGTATTATTGCCTGAAAAAACGCAGCTTCTAAAAACGAGAGACATTCAGCATCTTTATACGCCTGTCATTGGAAAGGCGAAGGAAGATACCTCATTACTCAATTTAGTTGATCGCCTGCATCCAACTCCTGCTTTAGGAGGACTGCCAAAGCAAGCAGCAGTAGAGAAAATCAGAGAAGTAGAAGATTTGGACAGGGGTTTTTACGGTGCACCGCTAGGTTGGCTTGACTATAAAGGGAATGGCGAATTTGCTGTTTCTATTCGTTCCGGCCTTATCCAAAAGGATGAAGCTTCAATCTTTGCTGGCTGTGGTGTTGTGAAGGATTCGAATCCAGAGAGTGAGTATATCGAAACGAAGATTAAATTTAGACCAATGCTAAGAGCATTAGGAGGTATAAATAAATGAATCATCAAGAAGCACTAACCTCTTATATTGCTGCATTCGTGACTGAGCTAGTAAATAATGGGGTAGAGGATGTTGTCGTAAGTCCTGGTTCTAGATCTACCCCAATGGCAATGGTCATCCTTGAGCATCCTGAACTTCGTGTACATATACATGTAGACGAACGTTCGGCTGCCTTTTTTGCTTTAGGGATTGCTAAAGCTTCGAAAAGGCCTGTGGCGATTTTATGTACTTCAGGCACAGCCGCAGCTAACTATTTTCCTGCTATTGTGGAAGCGAATGTATCGAGGGTGCCTTTAATTGTTCTAACGGCTGATAGACCGCATGAATTAAGAGATGTTGGCGCGCCACAGGCGATCGATCAAATTCATTTGTACGGAAAACATGTAAAATGGTTTGTAGAAATGGCACCTCCTGAAAATACTGTAGAGATGATTAGATATGCACGTACAGTATGTGCAAGAGCAGCTTCTACTGCTCTGCAGTCTCCAGCAGGGCCTGTACATTTGAATTTCCCATTTAGGGAGCCGCTAATTCCACGATTGGACAGGGAAGACTTGTTCGAGGTAACGGAAAGAGCTGGGGGATATGTCGGGATTCAGCCAAGTGAATGGACATTATCGAATGAACAATTTAAAGAGTTGGGTGAAAGCATCCAGTCATATAAAAGAGGGATCATCGTTTGCGGTCCAATTGAGACAGAGGGGTTTAAGGCTGCCGTTATTAATCTTGCTAAAAAGCTTCAGTTCCCCATACTAGCAGACCCGCTTTCCCAGCTAAGAAGCGGAACGCATAGTGGATCACAAATTATTGATACATATGATACGATTTTGAAAAACGATAAAGCAAAGCGTGAACTAAAGCCTGATGTCATTATTCGTTTTGGGGCTTTGCCTGTTTCTAAGCCATTAACCATATTCTTAAAAGAGAATCATGATGTACCCCAATTCGTTATTGATGGCGGTGCAGGATGGCGGGATCCGGGGATGGTATCCTCTGAAATGATTTATTGCCAGGAAACGAGGTTTTGCCAAGCTGTTCTACCATTTATTAAGGATGTGAAGGAAGAGAGTTTCCTTGAGAAGTGGGAGAAGGTCAATCAGCTTACCCGCAGCTGCCTAGCAAAAATAGAAGAAGTAACTGAATTAAGCGAAGGGAAGTTATTTTATCAGCTTGCCAATATGCTTCCTGAAGGAGCAGTATTATTTGTCGGCAATAGCATGCCTATAAGGGATTTAGATACTTTCTTCCATCTTAATGATAAGTCGATAAGGATAATGGCTAACCGTGGGGCAAACGGTATAGATGGAGTAATTTCTACTGCCCTTGGAGCAGGGACATGCCTGCAACCGCTATATTTAGTCCTAGGTGATTTAACTTTTTTCCACGATATGAATGGATTAATTGCCGCTAAACAATATGGAATTGATATTAATATTCTTTTAATCAATAATAATGGCGGAGGAATATTCTCTTTTCTGCCGCAAGCCAGTCACCCGAAAAACTTTGAAAAGCTATTTGGAACCCCACTAGATTTGAAGTTTCAATATGCTGTAGAAATGTACGGAGGGCAATATGATTTAATTTCAGATTGGGAGCATTTTTCTTCTGTTATGAATCAAAATAAAGATAGATCTGGATTAAAGGTAATGGAAATTACAACAAACCGGGAGAAAAATATTAGTGAGCATCGAGAGCTATGGGATGAGGTTTCCCGGGAAATAAGTCGATTCCTGGAGGTCGAATGCTGATGGATTTTGTTATCAACGGCATTCAATATCATATTGATAGGTGGGGCCCCATAGAGGGGACCCCTTTACTATTGCTTCACGGCTTTACTGGAAGTGGTGCTTCATGGATTAGATTCAAGCCTTATTGGCAAAATTATCATGTCATTGCTGTTGATATTATTGGTCATGGCAAATCGGATTCTCCTACTGATGTATCAAAATATGATATTGAGGCAGTGGCGGAGGATTTACATACTATTTTGCAGAGGCTAGGAATTGGACAAACTAATTTATTAGGCTATTCCATGGGTGGAAGATTAGCTCTGACGTTTGCTCTACAATATCCTCAAACGGTTAGAAAGCTCATTCTAGAGAGCTCAACACCTGGACTAAAATCAGAAGATGAAAGGGAAGCAAGGCGCCTTCAGGACGAGAAGCTTGCCAGTCGAATTCAAGAACAGGGGATTGAGGATTTTGTGGATTACTGGGAGAATATCCCCCTTTTTCAAAGCCAGAAAGGACTCTCAGAGGATATTCGGCAACATATTAGAACAGAGCGATTAAGTAACTCAGCAGTAGGTTTGTCTAATAGTCTTAGAGGAATGGGCTCAGGCGCTCAAACTTCGTGGTGGGAGAGGCTTCATGAGATTTCTTTTCCTGTACTTTTAATAACAGGTGATATGGACAGTAAATTTTGTCAAATAGCAAAAGAAATGCATAAGGAATTAAAAAATGGAACTTGGATTTCCATTGATAAAAGTGGACATGCAATTCATGTGGAGAAACCAGAATTATTTGGTACAATAGTAAATGAATTCTTATCGTATGAAAAGGATCCAAATAGCAATCCTTTTTGATACGTTTGAAGAGAAATCAGTGCTAGCTATTAGCGCTGAATTAAGATATTTGTTAATTACATAAAAGGAGGATTCCGTCATGTCAGCAGTAGAATGGATTGCCGGACGCAAGTATGAAGAAATTATTTATGAAACATACAACGGAATAGCGAAGATCACGATTAACCGTCCAGAAAAACATAATGCTTTCACGCCAAGAACAGTATCCGAGCTAATTGATGCTTTCGCTTATGCACGTGATGATGCAAATGTTGGGGTTATCGTCCTAACTGGTGCAGGAGATAAAGCTTTCTGTTCAGGTGGAGATCAGTCTGTACGCGGTCATGGAGGCTATGTTGGGGACGATCAAATCCCGCGCTTGAACGTTCTTGATTTACAGCGTTTAATTCGTGTCATTCCAAAACCAGTTGTTGCTATGGTTAAAGGGTATGCGATCGGTGGGGGACATGTTCTCCATATCGTTTGTGATTTAACCATTGCTGCAGATAATGCCGTCTTTGGACAAACTGGTCCGAAAGTTGGAAGCTTTGATGCTGGGTATGGCTCAGGCTATTTAGCAAGAATTGTCGGTCATAAAAAGGCACGCGAAATTTGGTATCTATGCCGCCAGTATAATGCTCAAGAAGCTTTAGACATGGGGCTTGTTAATACAGTCGTTCCGCTTGATCAAGTGGAAGAGGAAACAATTAAGTGGTGCGAAGAAATGCTTGATAAGAGCCCAACTGCACTTCGTTTCCTTAAAGCTGCGTTTAATGCGGATACAGACGGTCTTGCTGGTATTCAGCAATTTGCTGGTGACGCAACATTGCTTTATTATACAACAGATGAAGCAAAAGAAGGCCGCGATGCCTTTAAGGAAAAGCGCAAGCCTGATTTTGGCCAATTCCCTCGTTTTCCTTGATTTAGAAGAAAAGCGGAGGCGCCTTGATCACCCCCGACAAGCATAAGACGATCCACCCGGAAAGGTGTACTTTACCTTTCTGGGTGGATTGGCTTATGACCTCGAG
>NZ_JBALOZ010000093.1:0-10644 GCF_036965125.1 Bacillus sp. JJ1503 | reverse complement strand
TGAGTTGATTAGCTCATAATGTCTTTTTTGATAAAAAGACTAAAACGTTGACGTTTTTGTTCGTTCAGTTTTCAAAGAACCACCTTGCCGCTCAGAAGCGACTTTATTAATATATCAATTAGCAACTTTGATGTCAACAACTTTTTTTTAAAAGTTTTAAAATGTTATCAACGTCTCAGCGACTGTTTTTATATAATACCACCGCCCAATTTCTTCGTCAATAGCAAATACAAAAAAAAATAAAAAACGGAGATTCGTATCGAATCTCCACTAAATTAGTTATTTTAAAAAGATGAAATATAGAACAAAGATTACAAAGAAGAAATACATAATAGGATGAATTTCTTTTATGCGTCCCTTTACAATCATTGTAATTGGATAAAAAATAAATCCAACGGCAATTCCGGTTGCAATACTATATGAAAGAGGCATCGCAATCATTGTTAAAAATGCAGGTACAGCTACTTCAAATCTGTTCCAATCAATTTTCCCTAGCGATGACACCATCAATACTCCGACAATAATAAGAGCAGGCGCAGTGACCGCTGGGGTAACAATCGCTAATAACGGAAAGAAGAAAATAGATATAATAAAAAATCCTGCAGTCACTAATGAAGCAAATCCCGTTCTTGCTCCTGCAGCCACTCCGGCTGATGATTCTATAAAAGAAGTAACGGTTGAAGTCCCAAATACAGAACCAGAAATGGTAGCAATCGAATCTGAAATTAGTGCTCTTCCTGCACGAGGAAGCTTATTATCCTTAACAAACCCTGCTTGGTTTGCAACAGCAACTAATGTCCCTGCATTATCAAAGAAATCAACGAATAAAAAAGTTAAAATAATACCAAGCATTGTTGTTGTATAGAAAGAACTGTCGCCAAATGAGCTAAAGAGTGCGCCAAACGTTGGTGCAAGACTTGGTGCTTTATCAACCACTTTTTCAGGTATGTCAATTAATTGAAAGATCATTCCTACAATTACGGTGATAATCATTCCATAAAATACACCGCCTTTAATCCCTCTTGACATAAAAATAACCGTTACTAGCAATCCGAATATTGCAAGCAGAGTATTTCCGTTCGTTAGATCACCTAACCCTACGAGCGTTGCATCACTATTTACAATAATACCAGCGTTTTGGAATCCAATAAATGTAATGAACAAGCCGATTCCGGCTCCAACTGCGTGTTTTAATTCAATCGGAATCGCGTTAATTAGTTTTTCGCGTAAGCCAGTAAGTGTTAAAAGAAGGAAGAAAACACCTGAAATAAAAACAGCTGCAAGCGCGTGTTGCCACGGGCTTCCGTTTACTAAAACAACTGTATAGGCAAAAAAGGCATTTAATCCAAGACCTGGTGCTAGAGCAAGTGGATACTTTCCTAATAGCCCCATAATGATGGAACCAACTGCAGCTGAAAGAGCTGTTGCTACAAATACCGCTCCGTGGTCCATTCGTAAAGCATCTGGAAAATCTGTTACATCCGCAAGAGTTAGAATGGCCGGATTAACAACTAATATATAAGCCATTGCTAAGAACGTGGTCATCCCACCTAAAAATTCACGGCGATAGTTTGTGCCCAGTTCTTCAAATCTGAAGTACTTTTTCACTTTATTTCCCCCTACAAATTTTTATTATAGTTTTACCGCAAGCAATAAAAAATACGCTCAGGTTAATACGAGAGCGCTCGACGACAAGTTACATGCAATAAATCGGGAAATATAAATGAACATGAAAACAGATTGAAAAAGCCCGAATAATTACACTTACCTCGTAGTCAAGCTATTTTCGGTAGCCCGGTAGAAACTTCTGGACCATATTTCCAGAATTATACGATGAAGTACTTATATTAAATTCAAATTTATTTTACCAGCAGGACAAAAGTCCGTCAATACAAAAAGCGAACATTTTCATGTCCGCTTTTTGTATTGTTCGTATTTTTGTCAATTTCCATAAACAACGCTTTTGCGAATATTCATCGCAGGAACAATTGTCCTTTGATTGTTCCGAAGGCGCTTCCGCTTTTCCTACTCCCACTCAATTGTTGACGGCGGCTTGCTCGTAATGTCATACACAACCCGATTAACATGAGCTACTTCATTAACGATCCTTGAAGAAATAACTTCAAGAACATCCCAAGGAATTCTTGCCCAATCGGATGTCATGCCATCGATGGATGTAACTGCACGAATGCCGATTGTGTGATCATAGGTACGGGCATCTCCCATAACCCCAACACTTCGAATGTTAGGTAGGACAGTGAAGTACTGCCAAACATCACGATCTAGGCCAGCCTTCGCAATTTCCTCACGTAAAATATAGTCAGATTCCCTTACGATTTCAAGCTTGTCCTCTGAAATTTCACCTAAAACACGAATGCCTAAACCAGGACCTGGGAATGGCTGTCTCCAAACAATTTCATCTGGAATCCCAAGCTCTGTTCCTAAAGCGCGAACCTCATCTTTAAATAATGTATTAAGCGGCTCGATCAGCTTAAATTGCATATCTTCCGGAAGCCCGCCTACATTATGATGGGACTTGATTGTTTGCGCAGTCGCTGTACCACTTTCGATAATATCTGTATAAAGCGTACCTTGGGCTAAAAACTCAATGCCTTCAAGCTTGTCAGCCTCATCATCAAATACATAAATGAATTCATTTCCAATAATTTTACGTTTTTGCTCTGGGTCAGAAACACCTTTTAGCTTACTTAAGAAGCGCTCTTGAGCATCTACCTTAATTACGTTCATATGGAAGCCATCAGCAAATGTCTTCATGACACCTTCCGCTTCCCCTTTACGAAGCAACCCGTGGTCAACAAAAATACATGTTAGCTGATCGCCAATTGCTTTATGAATTAGAACAGCGACTACAGAAGAGTCCACGCCGCCACTTAACGCACAAAGTACTTTTTTGTTGCCAACCGTTTGACGGATTTTTTCCATTTCTACTTCAATAAAGTTCCCCATCGACCAGTCGCCTTTACATCCGCAAACACCAAATACAAAGTTTTTCAAAATGTCATTCCCATAAACAGAATGAAGAACTTCTGGGTGGAATTGAACAGCATACATGCGGCGCTCTTCATTGCTCATAGCCGCAATTGGACATGATGGATTTACACCATCTACTGTAAATCCTTCGGGAGCCTCTACAACTAAATCGCCATGGCTCATCCAAACCGTTTGGACTGAAGGAAGATTCGCAAAAAGCTTAGATTCATTTTCAATCTTCAGCTCAGCCTTGCCATACTCACGATTTTTTGCCTTCTCCACTTTTCCGCCTAAATGCATCGTCATTAACTGCATACCATAGCAAATTCCGAAAATCGGCAAGCCTAGGTCAAAGATTTTCTCATCACAGCGGAAAGCACCCTCTTCATATACGCTGTTCGGGCCACCTGAGAAAATAATACCTTTCGGGTTCAGTTCTTTAATTTCTTCAGCTGTAATCGTATGAGGGTGTAATTCACTATATACACCAAATTCTCTAATTCTACGTGTAATTAACTGGTTGTACTGGCTTCCAAAATCTAATACAACGATCATTTCTTGTCCTTCTAGTTTCGCTGTCAAGCTGTTCACCCCACAAATTTAATAAAATACCATTTATTATGAATAGTGTTCTCTATTACATAAAAAATAACGCAGATACATTTCATAAAACCACGCAAATAAAATAAAAAACCAGACTCTGCTCCCCCATTATTGGTGAAGGCAGACATTCTGGTAAAAAAATCCCTATAAAGGGATAGAAGAATCTGCCTTCATAGTCAAATCATTTACGGTGATTTGGTAGAAACTTTCGAACCATATTATCGAGGATATATGAAGGATTACATTCAATTATAATATTTCACAGATTAACGAACCTATTGTATCAACAGGTTAATTTTCCGGTCAAGCTATTGTTTTTTTAATTAAATTTTCCCACAATTCTTTCGTCTCTTCCCAGCTTCCTTCTGCTACTTCCCCTCGATAAATTAATTTCTCGTAACGGGAGGTAAGCTTGCTCATTTCACTAGTTGAATAGAAACGGTCCACATACTGAGCATAGTCTCTAAGGGTTTGCCCGTCTTTACGATACAGCCCATAGCGCTGCAATTCTCTTAATAGAAGCAAGTATGCCTTAGGGAAGTTTTCATCTTTTTTTGTCCATTTAAACCTTAAGGCTAAATAATAAGGAAGCCATTTGCCGCGTAAGCGATAAATAATTAGCAGCAATAAGGATAGGGCTAGAGCAGACCCCAGCAGCCACTTCCAAGTCTTTGCGAAAAATCCTTTCACAGATTGAGTAAGCTTCGTGAATGAAAAGGACGAAGCTGATTTTTCAGGATTGTCTTTTTCAATCTCAGGCTTTTCATTTTCTTCTGGTTTTGGCTGATTATCTGCAGTTTGGGTATTACTTTGTGACGACTGATCAAAATTAAATTGAACATTGTTAGAGAAGCCCTGTGTTGGTTCAAATTGAACCCATCCTATATTAGGGAAATACACTTCCACCCATGAATGGGCGTTATTATTTGTAACTTCAAAAATCCTGCGGCTATTTTCAGCGAGCCCCTTGTACTCACCCTCTGTATACCCTTTAACCCATCTTGCAGGAATACCGAGAGACCTTGCCATCACAACCATGGAAGTAGAGAAGTTATCACAATACCCTCTTTTTGTGTCAAATAAAAACTGGTCAACATAATCGTCATCAGCACCAGGGACAGCAACATTCTTCTGATCATAAACAAAGCCTGATTTTTTAAAATACGACTCTAACGCTCTTGCTTGTTCAAACCATGTGGTCTTGCCTTCGGTTATCTCCATGGCTAATTCTCGAACTCGCTGAGGAAGTTCATCAGGAAGCTGTGTATATCTTTCGATGAATGCATTATTTTGCGCATTGTTGATTTCGGAACTTGCATTCATGAGAGCAGTCACGCTATATTTCGGCACATCATAAATAACCGAATAGTTGTTGATTGACCCAGGTATTCCACCTAATAAAGTATGGATTTTTTCCGTATAATTCTCGATTTGAAAAGAACTATCAGGATGAAAGGGTGTTTCAATCCTCTTAATTCCTAAAGGATACACAATATGTTTATAATCCATTGACGCATTTATAAAGCTTATTTCTTCGACTTTATTTACACCATCATGATCGATAAACGAAGAAACAGGAACAACATCCTCTATACGAAAAGGTGTAACTTCCTCTCTAGGGCCAGCGGTAATCCATCCCTTACCTGTATACACATCTTTCGTCTCTACCTTCCAATATTGGCGTGATTCAATTTCTGCCCTAAACACAACCTGATTATCACCAATGAAAGGTCCTCCTAGCTGGGAATCATCCAAGCCATAGCCAATTTTCTGAATACCGCCTCTCTCATCCCCGCTGCCCTTTGCATACGATTTAATAAACGGAACTGGATCTGGCCAAATCGGATCAGCCTTTGGTGCAGCAAGACCAAAAGCAACACTAATAACAATCATGACAATTAAAGGAGTCAGCCATTTGCGAGAGAACTCTGCCCTTCCGTGAATAACTTCTTTATCCATAAGCCGATAAAAGGTCAGCGTCCCCATAATGACAAATCCCGAAATGACCGTTCTGACAATCGCCACTTCCGCTTCATAAGGAGTGAACGTATCAAGCACGGTAATATAAATTAATGTCATGAAAAAGAAGATAAAGATCTGCCTTTTCCTAATGAGCCAGTATTGAATTAAATAAGTCATTAACCAGAGGAGGATAAAAAATAGAAAGCTTTTAAAAAGATTACTTAAGCTAGATGTGTCCCTTTCTACAAGCAGCAATAAGCTCTTATAAAAATCCCCCAAAAAAACAGGTATCCAATCTAATCTAAAAAACGATCCTTCAAAATATAAGGAATGCAAAACATAGACCATTAACATCCATTTAATAAAACCGCTGATCAAAAAATGAGTACCTAAATAGGCCAATAGCAGTGACACGATACTGAAAAGGAGAAAAACCCATATATTCGATGTATCTGTTAGTTGCTCTAACGGTCTTAGCCACTCCCATAGCAGCAGGAAGCCAAATGTATATAGCAGAAAAGAAGCTAAATCCTTTTGGACTTTTTGAGACTTCATGCCCGAGCCACCTCCGAAAAAACAGCCTTAAAGTTTCCGCTGTGAACTAAAACAACTCGCAGCCCTCTTGCATTAGCAGCTCCCTTAAGTGTAAGCTCATCCGGTAAAAGTGATTCCATTTCATTTTTCACGATAAATATCGTCACTAAGCCATTTTTTGAAACTAAAAGACCTGCTTTTTCAATTAAGCTTCTAGTCAATTGTGCAGTGATCAGCATGAGATTATTTT
This sequence comes from Bacillus sp. JJ1503, assembly GCF_036965125.1. Classification (NCBI taxonomy): domain Bacteria; kingdom Bacillati; phylum Bacillota; class Bacilli; order Caryophanales; family Bacillaceae; genus Bacillus; species Bacillus sp. JJ1503. The sequence continues at coordinate 4,304 of NZ_JBALOZ010000093.1, read as the reverse complement.
GCTGAAGCAAAAATCCCTCAGCCTCAAGGATACGATCTATTGGGACCGGACTATCATCTCTCACCTTCGCCAGATGATAGAATAATTGCATTTGCTGGCTTTCCCCGCCTCTTATGGGAAATGCGATTCTTTCAGAAGAAGAGGAAAGAAAACCAACCTGTGCTCCTTTTTGGAGAATAGCTCTAATAATAGAGGCTGAGAAAGAAACAATGGCTTCAAAACGTCCAGACGGCACACAATCCATAAGAATAAACACATCATGGGATTGCCTCTGCTCAAATTCCTTCGTCATAATATCATTTCGCTTTGCCGTTGCTTTCCAATTAATCCATGAAAATCGGTCCCCTGGCTGATACTCCCGTATTCCAATTGCCATGGACGTATCTCTTTGTACACGTTCCTTTGATGCTGTCAGTCCTTGATCAAAATGGTTTTCAAGCGGTCTGTAAATTAATTCTTCATATGCCGGGTACACCATGATTTTCTGATCTGTCTGTATGTGTATTTCTTTTTCAATTAAGCCGAGGGGGTCACCCGTTTTCACCCTTATGGACTGAAAATGATGCTCTCCCCTTGGCAGATCATTGATTTGATAGTCCCAATTGATTTCCTTTTTGAACCAGGGAAACAAGAAGGATTTAGTCCGATTCCTTTCTTGCGAATATCGGAGCTGCTCGCCGAGTTCATCCTCTATGACGATATAAAATAAGGGAAACGACATTTTCCTTTTCAGTGTAATCTCCACCTTTATGGACTCACCCGCATTATATTCCGTCTTTAAGAATACACGGGACACCTGTAAATGATGGAGACGATAGAAGGAAAGAAAAAGCGCATAAATGGCAAAAGGGACAAAGCTATAAAATAAAAACCAGCTGACAAACCCTCCCTGGAACATGGCATAGGAGAAGGTAACCAAAATTAAAAGGTACAAAGCAGCTAGCTTCCAAGCCTTCCTTACATTAGATAATAGGCGTTTCATCTACTTCACAAGCCTTTGTACCGGAACAGGAGTCCTTGCCATTACTCGATCCACTACTTCTTCAGCAGTAATGCCTTCGAACTTCGCCTCTGATTTTAAGATAATGCGATGAGCAAAAACAGCCTGTGCCAAGTATTGAACATCATCTGGAAGAACATAATCCCTTCCATATATAAAGGCATAGGCTTGCGCAGCCTTCATTAACGCAATAGACCCCCTTGGACTAACACCTAGATAAACACTTGAATGGGTTCTCGTACGGTTTGCCAGATCAACGATATAGCGTTTGATCGTTCCATCTACATGAACTTGTTTTACTTTTTCCTGTAAATCTCTTAATTCTATTAAATCAATAACCGGCTCAAGATCATCAATGGGTCTAGCCTTTTGTGCTCGGTTTAACACTTCCATTTCTTCCGTCATATCCGGATAGCCCATTTTCATTTTTAATAAAAATCGATCTAATTGAGCTTCCGGAAGAGCATAGGTTCCTTCGTATTCGATTGGGTTTTGAGTCGCCATAACGAAAAACGGCTTTTCAAGTGTATGTGTCACTCCGTCAATCGTCACACTGCTTTCTTCCATTCCCTCCAGTAAAGCTGACTGAGTTTTCGGTGAGGTACGATTGATTTCATCTGCCAAAATAATATTCCCCATGATCGGACCAGGTCTAAATTGAAACTCCATTTCCTTAGGATTATAAATAGAAACCCCTGTCACATCTGAAGGCAATAAATCAGGTGTGAATTGAATCCTTCTGAAATTCGCCCCGATCGATTTCGCAAGGGAACGTACCATCATCGTCTTTCCTACACCAGGTACATCCTCTAATAAAACATGCCCTTCCGCCAGCAAGGCAATTAAGCTTAATTCAGCAACTTCGCGTTTTCCAATCATAACCTTTTCAATATTCGCTAAAACTCTCTCTATCATAGGTTGCATGTGCTCACTAGTCATATATTTCCTCCTGTTGTGCGTCATTTCATTATTTATTAAGAAAAAACAATGCTACAAGCCTACCATTCTGCTTAAAAATCGCCATTCCTTTGTAATTTATTCGATAAATTATGTCAAATTCCTGTAATATTCTGCTAATCTTTAATTTGAAGAATAATCGCAAGCTTGATTAAAGAGTGATACATCTTCTATTTCTATATATTTAGTATAATACCTTTTCCAAAATACTGGGGTTTTTTTCTTATGGGAAATAAAGGGGAATAAAAAAACTTTGACTAGGAGAAGAAGAAAAGCTCCCTCGAAGAAACTGTTAGCCATTAAATTGAATAGAATCTCTGAAAACAAGATTCAGAGATTCCATTTACTCAAGAATAAATTAATAAGAAACACCTGTCCGTGTATGCGTTTTATTAAATTCCTCCATACTCGGATCAAAATAAGTGTCAGTAAATTTAGCAACAAATTGATTATCTTTTAAATAACCAGCACCCCATGTCGGGTCCATCGTCACCCAGCTTCCATCAATATTAGCTTCAACCCATGCATGCCTTGCAGGCCAAAATCCGCCGCGCGCCATTCCTTCTACAAATCTAGCTTCAATATTACTTGCTCTAAGAAGTGCAATCGTTAAGTAAGCATAATCTTGGCAAACCCCTGTTTTTAGCTCAAGAGTTTTTAATGCACTGTCATCCCATTCGAATTCATCATTCTTGTATTTCCCAACATCGTAGCTAATATTTTGGGCCACATAATCATAGATGGCTTTTGATTTTTCCCGGTCGGTACTTTTTCCTGTTATAAGCTCCTTTGCCAGTTCTTCGATTTGAGGGGCATCTGATTGAACGCCGCGGGAAGGGAGAAGATCCCGCTCATCTTTAAGGGCTTTTGATTCTACTTCGAACTGTGCAAAACCGAAGTATCGGAAGTAATCACTGTTCTTTTCTTTTATTTCAGGTACACTAACTGTCACTTCATATGTACCCGGACCAAATCGTAAATAAAAAGAGTCATCAAATGTAAAGTTTTTAATTGGGATTACATCTAAAGCTTCATCCTCGCCTTTTTTCGATGTAATGTAAATGTGCGTTGTTTTAGAAGCAAACTCAGCGTTCGGGTCAATGGAACCTTTAATGTTAAAAGTCCCTTCCGACTCTTCCCCGCCAAATAGAGGATACTCTAATGTAACTCCACGCTCCATATAAGTTTTAGAATACTCGATCGGCTTCATCGTCCGATTAGATTTGTTATCTATTAAAACCATTGTAGCCGTTTGGTAATAATTATCCCGCTCCTTATCAGGAACTAACACTTCAAGCTTATGTATCCCTTCACCATAAAACAAAGGAATATCATAGGAAAATCCCCCATTTTTAACAGGAATCACATGCTTCCATGTTTCAGAGTCCTTATTGAGCCTGAGCATGATTGTATCCTCGTCTTTCAAACTGCCCGCCTTCCCTTTTAACTGAAAGATTCCATCCTCTTCTACGAAGCTAGAATCCAAATTTAGGGCAAGCTCAACATCCTGACCAAATGGTGTATACGTAATATCCCGCTGAATTTCAGGATTTACATTATAAACTTCAAATTTGGCCGTATCATAATAATAATTTTCACGATCTGTACTAGGAAGCTGGACAGTTATTCGGTATTCGCCCTCTCCATTGAAGAAATGAATTTCCTGCTTAAATTTGCCGTCCTTAATTGGTGTGTAGTATCCATGCTTATTCCCTGCTCGTCCTTCTTCATCAGAATGGACCTTGATCCCAGCGTAATGAAATTTCAATAAGGAGTGCTTTTCGATCTCTCCTTCGACCATAACTTTCCCATTTACTGCAAATTTTTTATATTCAGGCTTCTTAAAAGTTGCACCGATCTCTTCACTGTAAGAAGTCAATTTTATCGGTTCAAGTTCAAATTCTTTATTTTTCTCCTCTGCCAGCTTTTCATATTTGTTATCTTGCTTTTGTTCCTGTTTTTTAGAAGCTTTTGTCTCTGAATCACTTGAACTAGCATTACTGCAAGCTGAAAGGATAAAGACGCAGCTTAACAAACATAATAAAAACGTAAAGAAATTTCTTTTCGCATTCATTTCTGTTCCTCCAAATTTATGTAATAAAGTAAAAAAACAAAATGGTTATATTCAGTTAAACTTACGTCTGGACTATAGTTTAGTTTCTGAGTATTAATTCCTCTTTTTTACATTATTAATATGACTAAAGGCTTATATAATAAAAAAACACACGAATGGCGTTTAAAACCAAAGTGTGTCAGAAGAAAGTTAGAACAATACTTAATGTTTTGTTGCAAATTATTTAACAAAGTCTTTACCCCTTATTCTTCCATTCATTTCATCTATAAAAAA
>NZ_JBALOZ010000092.1:18199-28151 GCF_036965125.1 Bacillus sp. JJ1503 | reverse complement strand
AATATCTTTAATTTCCTTGGCAATGCTCACAATCTTTTCATCATTTAAGTCTTTCGAATCCTTCACGCCTAATTCCTTCAGCAAGGGGATTTGATCCCTATTCACATAGGCTGCCACTACGGTAATAGGTCCAAAATAATCTCCTGTCCCAACTTCATCTGAGCCAATAACAGAAAGAGAGCTAATATTTTTTGGCAAGTGATTTAACTGGGAGCTTTCCTTTTTGGCAGAACTAGAAGGTTTGGCGGGTTTGCCCCATTTCGCAGATTCTTCTTCGCTGCCGCTTCCTTGAAACAATACTTTTCCGGATTTATAGGCGGTAATAGCACAGGATGGCGTTTTCGCGGCAAAGATACTCCCAGGCGGATTTTTACCGGATAGAAAGCGATCGTAATATATTTTCATCTCAGCAATTTCATTTAAAGCTTTAACAAGAACAATATTGCTCATACATTTTGCCCCTTTCCTATAGGCGTTTACATATTCTGTGTTTTTTTGACACGCTTCTACTTCCCACGTTTTTATGTTTCATGTTATGATATGGATTAGGATTCTAACGGAATGGAGGCATGACGATTGTCAGATGTACAAAAAAACCGTACGAGTGTAGATATATATGGACAGCAATATATTATTATCGGTACTGAGAGTCATAGCCATGTTCGGCTTGTTGCCTCAATGGTTGATGATAAAATGCGTGAAATCAGTTCCAAGAATCCTTATCTTGACAGCAGTAAATTAGCCGTTTTAACGGCTGTCAATGCCGTTAATGATTATATCAAGCTGAAGGATCGTCTAGAAAGGCTTGAAATTGAATTAAAAGAGAAAAGGACTGAATAAGTCATGCTAGATCTTGCCATACTCATTATATTAATAATAGGTTTTTTCGTTGGCTTAAAGAGGGGCTTTATTCTGCAATTGATCCATTTAGTCGGCTTTATTATCGCATTTATTGTTGCTCATATGTATTTTGAAAAGCTGGCCCCTAAATTAACCTTATGGGTTCCTTACCCAAATCTCCAAAGCAATTCAACAATGCGAATGCTATTTGATCAAGTCAATCTTGAAGATGCTTACTATCGCGCCATTGCCTTTGTCGTGATTTTTTTTGCGGTAAAAATTGTCCTGCAAATGATAGGAAGTATGCTTGATTTTGTTGCACACCTGCCGGTTCTAAAGCAATTAAATGTTTGGGCAGGCGGAATATTAGGTTTTATAGAAATATATCTTATCATGTTTATTCTATTATACATAGCAGCATTAGTACCAGTAGATTCCATTCAAAATGCCATAAATGAATCCTTTATGGCAAAAGGAATTGTAAAAAATACTCCGATATTTTCTCAGGCTATAAAGGAGATGTGGATTGAATACATAGCTGCTTCTTAACTTCTCTAAAGCAGAGAAGTTTTCTTTTTAAGCAGATAAAAACTGATATTTATAGGAAACAATATTCACAATACAAGTTTTTCAAAAAAGTAGGTGTTCAATATGGGAATTAATAAAAAAGATGCTATTCGGCTCTTAGAAACGATTGCGATTTATATGGAGCTCAAGGGAGAAAACCCTTTTAAAATAGCTGCTTTCCGTAAAGCGGCTGCTGCATTAGAGGCAAATGATCAGAGTTTGACCGAAATAGAAGATTTTACGAAAATTTCTGGGATTGGAAAGGGAACTTCTGCGGTCATTGAGGAGTATATAGAGTTAGGACATTCAACTGTTTTGAATGAACTGAAGGAAGAAGTGCCAAAAGGATTAATTCCGCTGCTTCAATTGCCTAGTCTCGGAGGTAAAAAAATTGCGAAGCTGCATAAGGAGCTAGGGATAGAAAATGCAGCTGACTTGGAAACGGCTTGCCGAAATAAACAAGTACGGGAACTTGCCGGATTTGGGGAAAAATCAGAAGAAAAGATTCTTGCTGCATTAAGTCAAGTGGGAGGCAGACCGGAACGGCTGCCACTCGCTTATATGCTTCCGATTGCAGACTCCATCGAATCTGTTTTAAATGACATAGATGAGGTTGAGAATTTTTCACGAGCGGGCAGCTTAAGAAGAATGAGAGAAACTATTAAGGATTTAGATTTTATCATTGCAACGACTAAACCAGAGGTCGTAAAAGAAAAACTATTAGCCCTTCCACTGATTAAGGAGACGATTGCGGCTGGGGATACAAAGGTTTCTTCAGTCATTCTAGAACATAGCTATGATATATCCGTTGATTTTCGTCTAGTCATGCCTGAGGAATTTGCAACTACGCTTCATCATTTTACTGGCTCCAAGGAACATAATGTAAGAATGCGTCAGCTTGCTAAAGAACGCGGGGAAAAGATTAGTGAATATGGAGTAGAAAATATTGAAACCGGCGAAGTTGCCACTTTTACAACTGAAAGGGAGTTTTATGCACATTTCGGGCTCCCTTATTTTCCACCCGAAATCAGGGAGGACGGAAAGGAAGTAGATGAATACTCTGCTGAATTGGATTTAATCACTCTTTCCGATATAAATGGTGATCTCCATATGCACACGACTTGGAGTGATGGTGCCCATACGATTGAAGAAATGATTGAGGCCTGCCGTGCACGAGGCTATAAATATGTTGCCATAACGGATCACTCTCAATATTTAAAGGTTGCAAATGGATTAACTTCTGAACGCTTAAGAAAGCAAAAAGAAGAGATTAAACGGCTAAATGAACGCTACGATGATATAACTATTTTATCTGGTGTTGAAATGGATATTTTACCTGACGGAACATTAGATTATGATGATGAACTACTTGCGGAAATGGATATCGTCATCGCGTCTATTCATTCGTCCTTTTCCCAGCCGAAAGCAAAAATAATGGAACGGTTAAAAACAGCCTTGAAGAATCCCCATGTTGACATCATCGCTCACCCAACTGGCAGAAAAATTGGCCAAAGGGATGGCTATGAAGTAGATATAGATCTATTGATTGAACTCGCAAAAGAAACGAATACTGTCTTAGAATTAAATGCAAATCCGAACAGGCTAGACCTTGCCCCTCAGTATATTCGCAAGGCCCAAGACGCTGGTGTGAAAATAGTGATTAATACAGATGCCCATAAGATGGACACATTGACTCATATGTCTATCGGTGTATCGACAGCAAAAAAAGGCTGGATTAAGAAAAACAGTGTCCTTAACGCCATGGATATTGGAGAGCTGCTGGAATTTATAAACAATAAGGATAGATAGGAGGCTAGCAGAACTTGTTAGCTTCAGCTGTCCTTTTGCATTTCGAATAGGAGGTCACATCCTCATGCAGGAAAGAATTTTTAAAGTGCTGGAGTTTAATAAAGTAAAGGAACAATTACTCGAGCATGTATCATCTGAGTTAGGAAGAAGAAAAGCAGAACATTTAATGCCATCTGTCGATTTTGAAGAAGTTCAGCAGTGGCAGGAAGAAACAGATGAAGCTGTAAAGGTGCTTCGAATTAAAGGCAACGTCCCGCTAGGCGGAATATATAATATACGGCCGCATGTCAAAAGGTCACTCATTGGCGGGATGCTAAGCCCGCATGAATTAACACAAGTAGCAAGCACTGTTCATGCAAGCAGACAAATTAAAAGATTTATTGAAGAGTTTGTAGATGAAAATGAGAATTTACCTATATTAAGCAGCTATGTTCTTCGTATTATCGTCTTAGCTGATTTGGAAACAACGATCAAAAATGCAATAGATGACAACGGAGAAGTATTGGATAGTGCGAGTGATACGCTTCGGTCTCTTCGAAATCAATTGCGTACGAAAGAATCCCGGGTTAGAGAAAGACTGGAAAGCATGATCCGTTCGTCAAATGCGCAGAAGATGCTTTCTGACGCCATTATTACGATTCGTAATGATCGCTTTGTTATTCCAGTCAAACAGGAGTACAAAGGGCATTATGGCGGAATTATCCATGACCAAAGCTCTTCAGGTCAAACATTATTTATCGAACCTCAATCGATTGTCCAATTAAATAATGAGCTTCAGGGAATTCGTGTGAAAGAGCAGCAGGAAATTGAAAGGATTTTAATAGAACTTTCAAGCAAGGTAGCAGAAAATAGTTCGGAGCTAGAAGCAATTGTTGATGTTCTAACCGAAATAGATTTTATGTTTGCTAAAGCGCGTTACAGCAACCGGATGAAAGCATCAAAGCCTAAGGTAAATTATGAGGGGAGAATATCTTTATTTAAGGCGCGTCATCCGCTTATTCCTGCGGACGTTGTAGTAGCGAATGACATTTCATTAGGAAAAGACTTTTCGACCATCGTTATAACAGGTCCAAATACCGGAGGGAAAACCGTCACATTAAAAACAGTTGGCTTATGTACGCTAATGGCCCAAGCCGGACTGCAAATCCCAGCCTTAGATGGATCTGAAATTGCTGTCTTTGATGCTGTGTATGCAGATATTGGCGATGAACAATCTATCGAACAAAGTCTTAGTACCTTCTCCTCTCATATGGTGAATATTGTTGACATTCTAAATAGGGTAGACTTTAACAGTCTTGTTCTCTTTGATGAATTAGGTGCAGGAACAGACCCTCAAGAGGGGGCCGCTCTTGCTATTTCCATATTAGATTATGTATATAAACGAGGAGCAAGGGTCATTGCAACGACTCATTATCCTGAATTAAAAGCATATGGTTATAATCGGGAAGGAGTCATCAATGCGAGTGTAGAATTTGATATTGATACACTTAGCCCGACATATAAGCTGCTGTTAGGGGTTCCCGGCCGAAGCAATGCATTTGAAATTTCCAAGAGGCTTGGCCTCCAAGAAGATGTGATTGACACAGCCCGTTCCTATATAAGTGCAGACAGCAATCAGGTTGAGAATATGATCGCTTCGTTAGAGGAGAGCAGAAAACAGGCTGAAGCAGACAAGGAAGAAGCAAGTGACCTTTTAAGAAGTGCTGAAATGCTTCATAAAGATTTGCAAAAGCAAATGATCGAATTTTTTGAGCAAAAAGATACTTTACATGAAAAAGCGGCAGAAGAGGCCGAAGCTATTATCGACCAAGCGAAGGCCGAAGCTGAAAAAGTCATCCGTGATTTAAGAAAAATGCGTATCGAAAAAGCAGCAGAGATAAAAGAACACGAATTAATTGAAGCAAAGAAACGTCTGGAAGAGGCAGCGCCTAAAATTAAAAAGACAAAAAAACTAATTACAAGTAAAGCTAAGCATATATTTAAGCCCGGGGATGAAGTAAAGGTTTTAAGCTTTGACCAAAAAGGAACCCTGATTGATAAGACATCTGACAAAGAATGGCAAGTACAAATTGGGATTCTGAAAATGAAGGTAAATGAAAAGGATTTGGAGTTTATTAAAAGTCCAAAACCAGTGGAAACAAGACCAATGGCGATTGTAAAGGGAAAAGACTTTCATGTTAGTCTTGAACTAGACCTGCGAGGGGAACGATATGAAAATGCTCTGCTTCGAGTGGAGAAATATATCGATGATGCACTGCTAGCTGCCTATCCTCGTGTTTCCATCATACATGGAAAAGGAACTGGTGCACTTAGACAGGGTGTACAGGAATACTTAAGAAATCATCGTTCAGTCAAAAAAATCCGGTTCGGTGAAGCAGGCGAAGGCGGATCAGGTGTAACGGTTGTTGAATTTAAATAACGGATTGGGAGAGAAGAAATGAACCAATTTTGGGAAAATGATTTTGTACAAACGGCGGGGTATTATAGTGTTGTCATTTTATGTATGATCGTATTCTTAGCTGTTTTCGAATTGGTCACGAAATATCGGAACTGGGATGAAATCAAAAATGGGAATATAGCGGTTGCTATGGCAACAGGGGGAAAGATATTCGGGATTGCCAATATTTTTAGACATTCCATCATGATAAATGATTCACTTTTCACCATGATCAGCTGGGGAGTATTCGGCTTCTTTCTACTGTTAACTGGTTATTTTATCTTCGAATTCCTTACACCGAAATTTAAAATTGATGAAGAAATTGAAAAAAATAATAAAGCTGTTGGATTCATATCCATGGTTATTTCGATTGGTTTGTCCTATATTATTGGGGCAGGCTTATCTTAAGGAGCGGGGATATAAGTGGATAAATTAGCAAAAGTATTATTTGGTCTTTGTGGGTTGTTTGTTGTAATCGGTGCTATTTACTTATTATTTATTGCCTAATCTTTTTTTAATATAGTTTTCAAATCGCCATAATCATATGGCGATTTTTTTGTAACCTGATGTATTTAGATATAAATCCAGTTCTTCTCTATCGAGAGTGTAAATAAGATAAATATATTAACTCTTACAATAAAGTAATTGATTATTTGGACATGTTAAAAATATACAAAAACCTATTATTCCAATTGTCATGTAAACTTCATTATATTATAATAAGAACGAACAATTGGAATGTTCTAAATATTTAATACTTTAGAAGGAGGGAATATGTTGTTACCTAATAAGCCTTGGCTTCAAACGTATCCGGAAGAAATACCCTCATCTTTGACATATCCAAATCAGCCTGTTCAAGACTATTTAAAAAAAGCGGCTGATGATCATCCAGAGAAAATTGCCATTCATTTCATGGGAAAGGAATTTACTTATCGAACCATTTATGAATCCTCTTTAAAGCTTGCTTCCTATCTTCAGGAACTTGGAATTGGGAAAGGTGATCGGGTAGCTATTATGCTGCCGAATATTCCGCCTGCTGTTATTAGTTATTTTGGCATCCTAATAGCTGGAGGAATTGTCGTACAAACGAACCCTCTTTATACGGAGCGGGAGCTTGAATACCAAATGAAGGATTCAGCGGCGAAGGCGATCATTACGATGGATATATTGTTTCCAAAGACAACGAAGGTTAAGCCGCAAACTGATTTACAGCATATAATTGTAACCGCTATCAAAGACTTCCTTCCTTTTCCGAAAAACTTAGTTTATCCTTTTCTGCAAAAGAAGCAATATGGAATCGTTGTAAACGTCAGGCATGAAGGAAGCAACCATTTATTAACTGAAATTCTAAAGCAGCCAGCGAAAAAACTGAAGGAATATGAATTTGATTTCGAAGAAGATTTAGCGCTATTACAATATACAGGTGGAACGACTGGATTTCCGAAAGGGGTTATGCTGACACATCGGAATCTTGTCGCAAATGCGTCCATGTGTAAGGCTTGGCTTTATAAATGTAAACGTGGGCAAGAGGTTGTTCTAGGCTTATTGCCATTTTTCCATGTGTACGGAATGACAACGGTGTTAATTTTATCGGTTATGGAAGCGCACAAAATGGTTTTGCTGCCAAAATTCGATGTAGAGACAACATTGAAGACGATTCAAAAACAAAGACCGACTCTGTTCCCAGGGGCTCCAACCATCTATATTGGACTATTAAATCATCCGGATTTGGGGAAATATGATCTTTCCTCTATTGATTCGTGTATAAGCGGTTCAGCAGCTCTACCTGTAGAGGTACAGCAAAAGTTTGAAGAGGTAACAGGCGGCAAGCTTGTTGAAGGCTATGGTTTAACAGAATCTTCACCGGTAACCCATGCTAATTTTCTCTGGGATCGTCCGCGTGTAAAGGGAAGTATTGGTGTACCATGGCCAGATACAGATGCAGCAATTCTGTCATTAGAAACTGGAGATTTTCTTCCGTCCGGTGAGATTGGAGAAATTGTCGTTAAGGGTCCGCAAGTCATGAAGGGATATTGGAATCGTCCAGAGGAAACAGCTGAATCCTTAAAGGATGGCTGGCTTTTAACGGGTGACCTCGGGTATATGGATGAACAAGGCTATTTCTATGTTGTTGACCGTAAGAAGGATATGATTATCGCTGGCGGCTATAATATTTATCCGCGTGAAATTGAAGAAGTCCTTTATGAACACCCTGCCGTACAGGAGGTTGTAGCAGCTGGAGTACCTGATCCATATCGTGGAGAAACGGTAAAAGCTTATATTGTCTTAAAAGAAGGGACAAACGCAAATAAAGAAGAATTAAATGAGTTTGCCCGAAAATACCTAGCAGCTTATAAGGTTCCACGACTTTACGAATTCCGGGATGCGCTTCCGAAAACAGCTGTTGGAAAAATATTGAGAAGAGCCCTGATAGATGAAGAAAAAAAGAGACTAAATGATGATCAGGAAAAGCAGGCTTAATTTTGAGTCCGAGCTTCTACTTCGGCTCTTTATTTTTGAAGAATTAGGCTTGTACCATTTTTTAATAAATGACATAATAGATCCGTCCATCAAAAATTGCACAACAGTTTCTTGACAGAACGGAATTGTAGAACTATTATAAAAATATGAATGACGATTCATTCATTATGATTAGCAATCATTCGCCCTTTATACAGATAAAAGCCTACACTTTCTTGGAAGGAGGGACACGATGAAAAAGAACAAACCTAAATATCGTCAAATCATTGATGCCGCAGTCATAGCCATTGCAGAGAACGGGTATCATCAGGCACAGGTTTCCAAAATTGCCAAGCAGGCTGGCGTTGCTGACGGAACGATTTACTTATATTTTAAGAATAAAGAAGATATCCTTATCTCTCTCTTTCAAGAAAAAATGGGATACTTTGTTGAGAAATATGAAGAGAAAATTGCAGGAAAAGAAACAGCCGCAGAGAAATTATTAGTATTGGTTGAAACACATTTTAATATGCTTTCTGAGGATCGTCATCTTGCCATCGTGACTCAATTGGAACTCAGACAGTCCAATAAGGAGATCCGTCATAAAATTAATGAAGTTCTAAAAGGAGTTCTTTCTTTAGTTGAAAAAATACTAGTAGAAGGAAAAGAAAACGGTGAGTTTTCTGCCGCTTTAGATACCCGATTAGCACGCCAAATGATTTTTGGCACGATGGATGAGACAGTCACAACTTGGGTGATGAATGAGCAAAAGTATGATTTAACCTCGTTAGCAGGACCCGTGCATCAACTGCTTCTCAATGGCTGTGCCGCGCGTCAATAACCATTGAATTTTTTTGAAAGAAAAGGGGATGAAATATGGAGTATTTAAAATGGTCAAATCAGGATATGGTAGCTACTATTACGATTGAACGCCCTCCGGCAAATGCTCTTTCTTCAGGATTATTGAAGGAGTTATCGGCTTTATTAGATGAAATTGAAGCCAATGACGAAATCAGGGTCATCTTAATACACGGAGAAGGGCGTTTCTTTTCAGCAGGAGCAGACATTAAAGAATTTACAACAATCAAAACTGGAGATGATTTCTCTAAACTTTCAACCTATGGCCAAGAATTATTTGAACGAATGGAAACATTCCCTAAGCCTATCATAGCTGCCATTCATGGTGCCGCACTTGGCGGTGGGTTAGAGCTTGCTATGGGATGTCATTTTCGATTAGTCGCCGAGAATTCTAAGCTTGGGCTGCCTGAGCTGCAGCTTGGATTAATCCCCGGGTTTGCAGGAACACAGCGTCTTCCGAGGCTCGTTGGTACAGCTAAGGCTGCCGAAATGCTTTTTACAAGTGATCCGATAACAGGATTAGAGGCAGTACAATATGGTCTTGCCAACCATGCTTACCCTGAAAGCGAGCTTTTAGAAAATGCCTATAACATAGCAAAGAAAATTGCCAAGAAGAGTCCAGTTTCCATTAAGGCTGCTATCGATCTTTTAAACTATTCAAAGCCTAAAGAATACTTTGAAGGGGTAAAGATGGAAGCACAACTGTTCGGAGATGTATTTGTCTCAGAGGATGGAAAAGAAGGAATTTCTTCATTTATCGAGAAAAGAGAACCGAAATTTACAGGAAAATAGAAATAATTATTTTTTTTCGATAACAATTTTTCTAGCAATCTATTATAATTATCATGTACGGGGTATACGGCCCGTACGAAATGAATTTTCTTAATCTTTAGAAGTGATGAAATTTTTCGCTACACGTTTAACCTTCATTTTTCAGTCATTAGCTTTTTTTTATCTAGCTGCAGTGCCTAGGGGCTCGCC
>NZ_JBALOZ010000092.1:0-18190 GCF_036965125.1 Bacillus sp. JJ1503 | reverse complement strand
ACGTCGGAGGTCATAAGCCCCTGGGCGAGGCACTAACGCTTTTACTATTAGGAGGGATATCATGAACATCTATGTTTTAATGAAAAGAACCTTTGATACAGAAGAGAAAATTACGATTTCAGGCGGTCAAATAAACGAAGATGGAGCAGAATTTATCATTAACCCTTATGATGAATATGCAATCGAGGAAGCTATTCAAGTTCGTGATGAAAATGGCGGAGAAGTAACGGTTGTCTCTGTCGGAAATGAAGAAACTGAGAAACAGCTTCGTACTGCCCTTGCTATGGGTGCTGATAAAGCTGTATTAATTAATACTGAAGATGACTTAGAATACGGTGATCAATTTACAACTGCAAAAATTCTTTCCGAATATTTAAAAGACAAGAATGCTGACTTAATCATTGCTGGAAACGTTGCGATTGACGGCGGTTCGGGCCAAGTTGGACCTCGGGTAGCTGAACTTCTAAATATTCCTTATGTCACAACGATTACAAAGCTCGATATTGCGGGCAGTAATGTAACTGTTGTTCGTGATGTTGAAGGGGATTCCGAAATAATTGAGACAAGCCTGCCTTTATTAGTAACAGCTCAGCAAGGATTAAATGAACCACGCTACCCATCATTGCCAGGGATTATGAAAGCAAAGAAAAAACCGCTTGATGAGCTTGAGCTTGATGATCTTGACCTTGAGGAAGACGATGTTGAGGCAAAGACAAAAACAATTGAAATCTATCTTCCCCCTAAAAAAGAGGCAGGGAAAATCCTCGAAGGCGAGCTTGCAGATCAAGTAAAAGAGCTTGTACAACTTCTTCATACTGAAGCAAAAGTAGTCTGATCGGAATATACAAGAATATGAACGCAGGGGGTAAAGCATAATGGCTAGAAAAGTATTAGTTTTAGGTGAAGTCCGTGACGGATCATTGCGTAATGTATCCTTTGAAGCAGTGGCTGCAGCAAAAACCGCAGCAGAAGGCGGAGAAGTTGTAGGAATATTAATTGGCGATTCTGTAAGCGCTTTAGGCGGAGAATTAATCCAATATGGTGCGGACCGTGTTGTAACCATTGAAAATGAAAAACTTAAGCAATATACATCAGATGGCTACTCACAGGCTGTTATGGCTGTCATTGATGCAGAAAAGCCGGATGGACTGATTTTTGGCCATACAGCTTTAGGCAAGGATCTAGCTCCAAAAATTGCAGCTAAATTAAGCTCAGGATTGATATCCGATGTAACTGCCTTAGAAATAACAGGAGGCAACTTAGTTTTCACTCGTCCTATTTATTCAGGAAAAGCATTCGAAAAGAAAATTGTTACTGATGGTTTAATTTTCGCTACGATCCGCCCGAATAATATTAGCCCGCTTGAAAAGGACGAATCTAGAACAGGAGACGTTTCTTCTCTATCAGTTGATATTAAAGATCTCCGCACCATTATTAAAGAGGTTGTCCGCAAGGCAAGCGAAGGAGTCGATCTTTCTGAAGCGAAGGTTGTAATTGCTGGAGGGCGCGGAGTCAAGAGTGAGGAAGGCTTTGGTCCATTAAAAGAGCTTGCAAAAGTTCTAAATGGTGCGGTTGGGGCTTCTCGTGGCGCCTGTGACGCAGATTATTGCGACTATTCATTGCAGATTGGGCAAACAGGAAAGGTTGTTACACCTGACCTTTATATCGCGTGCGGAATTTCAGGAGCGATTCAGCATCTTGCCGGTATGTCAAACTCCAAAGTTATTGTAGCGATTAATAAAGACCCTGAGGCAAATATTTTTAAGGTTGCAGATTATGGGATTGTCGGAGACCTGTTTGAGGTAGTTCCGATGCTTACAGAAGAGTTTAAGAAGCTGTTAATAAATGCATAAGCTAACTATATAAACGAGCGGCTATATGCCGCTTGTTTTCTATATAGGAATGATTTCAAACCAAAAATTCAATATGAATAGTTATTGAAAATATAGGGGAAATTACGGTCGAAGCAAATCGTTAGCATGTGGGAATAAACAATGGTATACTGTCGTTATATTTATTATTCACTTAAAAATAGGAGGCATTTCGATGGCTATTATAAACGCTACAGATCAATCTTTTTCTACTGAAACTGGTTCAGGAGTTGTCCTTGCAGATTTTTGGGCACCATGGTGCGGACCTTGTAAAATGATCGCTCCAGTACTTGAAGAGCTAGATACAGAAATGGGCGATAAAGTAAAAATCGTCAAGCTAGACGTAGACGAGAACCAAGAAACTGCAGGAAAATATGGTGTTATGAGCATCCCGACTTTAATCGTTTTTAAAGACGGAGAAGTTGTAGATAAAGTAGTTGGCTTCCAGCCGAAAGAAGCTCTTGCAGAACTTCTTTCAAAACATGCATAATAAGATTAGATTTGTAAGGGGTCTGACTTGTAGTCTGACCCCTTAAGTATTTCTATTCCGGAAGTGATCAAATGAATGAAATTATTAAAAATAAATTAATGCTATTGCCTGATCAGCCAGGCTGCTATCTAATGAAGGACCGTCAAGGAACTATCATCTACGTAGGAAAGGCAAAGGTTTTAAAAAATCGTGTCAGATCCTATTTTACTGGTTCACATGACGGAAAAACACAAAGATTAGTCAATGAAATAGAAGACCTCGAATATATTGTGACATCCTCTAATATGGAAGCTTTAATTCTTGAGATGAACCTAATTAAAAAGTACGATCCCAAATATAATGTTATGCTCAAGGACGATAAAACCTATCCATTTATTAAACTAACTGCCGAGCGACACCCCCGCCTCATTACTACCCGAAAGGTTAAAAAAGATAAGGGGAAATATTTTGGGCCTTATCCAAATGTCCATGCTGCAAATGAAACAAAGAAGCTGCTTGACCGAATTTATCCATTAAGAAAATGTACAACCTTGCCTGACCGTGTCTGCCTTTACTATCATTTAGGACAATGTTTAGCTCCTTGTGTGAAAGAAGTAAGTGAGCAGGAATATAAATTAATGGTTGATGAGATTACCCGTTTCTTAAATGGAGGCTATAAGGAAATAAAAAAAGAATTAACAGAAAAAATGACAGCCGCTGCTGAAGAACTTGACTTTGAAAAGGCAAAGGAGTTCCGTGATAGGATCGCTCATATTGAAGCAACAATGGAAAAGCAAAAGATCACAACAACAGACTTTACAGATCGAGATGTATTCGGCTTTGCTGTCGATAAAGGCTGGATGTGTGTTCAGGTATTCTTTATCAGACAGGGGAAACTAATTGAACGGGATGTTTCAATGTTTCCAATTTATAACGAGCCTGACGAAGAAATGTTAACATACCTAGGTCAATTTTATTTAAAGGCCAATCACTTTAAGCCAAAAGAAATATTGCTGCCTAATACGGTTAATTCAGATATGGCTGAAGAGCTTTTAGAAGTAAAAACATTTCAACCTCAACGAGGCCAGAAAAAAGAATTAGTCCAATTAGCTTCTAAAAATGCAAAAATCGCCCTTCAAGAAAAGTTCTCCCTTATTGAGAAGGATGAAGAAAGAACCATTAAAGCGATTGAAAATTTGGGGAACCAACTAGGTATTTATACCCCTCATCGAATTGAGGCTTTCGATAACTCGAACATTCAAGGAACAGATCCCGTATCAGCCATGGTTGTTTTTATTGATGGCAAGCCCGAGAAAAGAGAATATCGTAAATATAAAATAAAATCTGTGCAGGGACCGGATGATTATGATTCTATGCGAGAGGTCGTACGTAGAAGGTATTCTCGGGTATTAAAAGAAAACCTGCCTCTTCCAGATTTGATCATCATTGATGGAGGAAAGGGGCATGTTGAGGCAGTAAGAGATGTATTGGAAAATGAATTGGGCCTTGATATCCCTATCTCAGGTTTGGTAAAAGATGAGAAGCATAGAACTTCACAGCTCTTGTACGGGAATCCATTAGAAATTATTCCACTTGGGAGAAACAGTCAGGAGTTCTATCTGCTGCAAAGAATTCAAGATGAAGTCCACCGTTTCGCCATAACGTTCCATCGCCAGCTTAGAGGGAAAAATGCTTTTCAGTCAGTGCTGGATGAAATTCCTGGTATTGGGGAAAAGCGCAAGAAGCAGCTCCTAAAATCCTTTGGGTCTGTCAAAAAGATGAAAGAGGCTAGCATAGAGGAATTTAGAAAAATTGGTATTCCCGCAAATATTGCGGAAGAATTAAAAAGAAAATTAACGGAATAGTATTGTTAGAAGAAAAAGAGCATGCTATAATTACTGAAAATTCAATATCACTTTATAGTATTAAAGTGAAGGTAGAGGTGCGAACTTCAATAGTAAAAGCTTGGAGAAGTATGAGCTTCAATGAAAAGCTTTGAAAGGGAATGTTTGCCGAAGTGGATAAAGTCTCATAACTTTTTTCGCTGGTCTTGCATTTAATAAATGTAAGATTGTCAAGACAAAAAACGTCTTGGAGAGCTATCTCACTGTGTGAATCGTATTTTTTTATACGTTTATAAACACAGCAATGGGATAGAATCTCATTGCTTTTTTTTATGCAGAAATCCAATCAATCGGGTATTTCCGGCATATTTTATAAAGCAATTTAAGAGACGGCTTCCAATCAACAATTTTCACATTAAGAAAGAGGGAAAAACATGGGACTTATCATTCAAAAGTTTGGTGGAACATCTGTTGCTAATGTAGAAAAAATTCGAAATGTTGCCAATCGGGTAATCGAAGAAAAGAATAAGGGCAATGATGTCGTTGTGGTTGTTTCTGCAATGGGGAAATCTACCGATCAACTTGTCAGTCTGGCAAAGGAAATTTCCTCCTCTCCAAGCAAAAGAGAAATGGACATGCTTTTAACTACAGGTGAACAGGTGACGATTTCTTTATTAGCAATGGCCTTAACAGAAAAGGGATTTCCAGCCGTATCCTTAACAGGCTGGCAGGCAGGAATAAAAACAGAATCAGTACACGGAAATGCAAGAATATTGGATATAGATACTTCTAAGCTGAAAAGTGAGCTTAACGAAGGGAGGATTGTAATTGTTGCGGGGTTCCAAGGCATAACGGAAGACGGATCCATTTCAACATTGGGTCGTGGGGGCTCAGATACGACGGCAGTCGCAATAGCCGCTGCTTTAAAAGCGGATAAATGTGATATTTATACAGACGTGACAGGAGTGTATACAACAGATCCGCGCTATGTTAAAGACGCAAGAAAATTATTAGCGGTTTCCTATGATGAAATGCTTGAGCTTGCTCATTTAGGTGCTGGCGTATTGCATCCTAGAGCAGTAGAATTTGCAAAAAACTATCAAATCCCAATTGAAGTGCGTTCAAGCAGTGAAAGTGAATCAGGGACTATAATCGAGGAGGAAGTAAACATGGAAGAGAATTTAGTTGTCCGGGGAATAGCATTTGAAAACGAAATCACAAGAGTCACTGTTATTGGGTTGCCGAACTCCTTAATTGGGTTATCCACAGTCTTCTCTGAATTAGCAAAAAATCATATTAATGTTGATATTATTATTCAAAGTACATTAGCAGAACAATCAGCTAATCTATCCTTCTCGATTAAAAATGAAGATCTTGATGACACCATAAAGGTTCTAGAAAACTGTAAGAATAAATTAAACTATAGCCGTATTGAATCTGAGACGGGTCTTGCCAAAGTTTCGATTATTGGTTCAGGAATGGTTTCAAATCCAGGGGTAGCAGCTGAGATGTTTGAAGTGCTGGCCTCCAATGATATCGAAGTAAAGATGGTGAGTACATCAGAAATTAAGGTTTCAACGGTTATTGGACAAGAAAAAATGGTACAGGCTGTTGAGGCCCTTCACGAAGCCTTTCATTTATCAGGTATATCGATTAATTCTTAATATTAAGAAAGAGGCTTTCTTTGTACCGAAAGCCTCTTTTTCGTCAGAAGTTAATATTCGATTTTGTCCTTTTTATCCCATTTAACTGTAAACTGAATTTTTCCTTTTCTTTTATTAGGATGTTCATACGATTCGCAAATTACTTCAGATTGCAGTTCAATTTGCTGAGCAATAAACCCTGCCTCAAGCTGAAAAGTGCATCGATTATTATTTTTACAGCGCTCTTGTATGAAAGAACTTGAAAGTTCAAATTCCATCTCATTTTTTGATTCTTTCTTAAGGACTAGGTTTCCCCATGAAGCTTGCTCGAAGAAATCAATTATTTCGGACACTGTCTTTTGAGGATATTTACGTGCAAGGGTTTTTCCAGCCCAATATAATATTTCAGGCGCATCATCGCCTAATATGTCGTGTAAAAGAACTTCCCTTATCAATTCGTATCCAAAGACAGAAATGGATTCGGCTTTTTGTTCAATTGGAATTAATTCTGAAGCTGTTTCGTTCAAGCTAAGATCCCCTCTTTCTATTATTCTTCTATTATATACAAATGAGAAGGAATTTAGTTATAGAATGATGAAAAAGCTGGCTGTTTTGCAGTGGAAGATTAATACTTTTTTAATATATTAAACCAAACGGGCTATCACTTAATAAATATGGTTAAATAGGTCAAAATACGTAATATTAATATATTTTTATGATTTTGATATTTACAACATTTTATGTAATCGTTTCCTTGACGCTCTAGGATGTTGGGAGTAAAATGGACATGTCACATAATTGTAAGAAAATGATATGCCATTTTCGAATTGATGTTTTGGTGAAATTCTTACATACGAAGTAACAACACCTTACATCTTGCAAAAAAATAGGGGGGTAAATCATGGCGGGTAATCGAGAATTTTTAAATCGCAGATTGCATTCATTGCTAGGTGTTATACCAGTAGGACTATTTTTAGTTCAGCATCTAGTAGTCAATCATTTTGCAACAGGGGGAGAGGAGTCTTTTAATAAGGCAGCAGGTTTTATGGAAAATCTGCCGTTTAGAATTATTTTAGAAACCTTTATTATTTTCTTGCCTTTATTATTTCATGCCATCTATGGGCTTTATATTGCTTTTACAGCAAAAAACAATGTAAGCAAATATGGATTCTTCCGTAACTGGATGTTCATGCTGCAACGTGTGTCTGGTGTTATTACACTTATTTTCATTGCATGGCATGTATGGGAGACTCGTGTACAAGCTGCATTTGGCGCAGATGTTAATTTCCAAATGATGGAGAATATTCTTTCGAATCCATTTATGTTCTGGTTTTATATAGTAGGCGTTATTTCAACAATCTTCCACTTCTCTAATGGATTATGGTCTTTCTGTGTAAGCTGGGGGATTACAATTTCACCTCGTTCACAATTAATAACAACATACGTTACAATTGTTATCTTTATTTTATTATCAATTGTCGGTATTCGTGCGATTACAGCATTTGTTTAATAAGCAGTAGAAAATGTTCGGATGAAATTTTGCTTTAGTTTTACTATGTAATAGGGAGTGAGTCACTATGGCTAAAGGTAAGGTAATCGTTGTCGGCGGCGGTCTAGCCGGCTTAATGGCAACAATTAAAGTTGCAGAATCAGGGACTCCGGTTGAGTTATTTTCCTTAGTACCGGTTAAACGTTCTCACTCTGTTTGTGCCCAAGGCGGCATTAACGGAGCTGTTAATACAAAGGGTGAAGGAGATTCACCATATATCCACTTTGATGACACTATTTACGGCGGAGACTTTTTAGCAAACCAGCCGCCAGTTAAAGCAATGTGTGAAGCAGCACCTGGAATTATCCATTTATTCGACCGTATGGGTGTTATGTTTAATCGTACACCTGAAGGTTTACTCGATTTCCGTCGCTTTGGTGGAACACAGCATCACCGTACTGCATTTGCTGGAGCTACAACAGGTCAGCAGCTTTTATATGCCTTAGATGAACAAGTACGCCGACAAGAGGTTGTAGGACTTGTTACGAAATACGAAGGCTGGGAATTCTTAGGTGCCGTTATTGATGATGATGGAGTTTGCCGTGGAATTTCAGCACAGAATTTAACTTCTGGTGAAATCCAAACATTTGCTGCAGATGCCGTTATTATGGCTACAGGCGGCCCTGGAATTATTTTTGGTAAATCAACAAACTCAGTGATCAATACAGGATCAGCTGCTTCTATTGTTTATCAGCAAGGGGCTTATTATGCGAATGGTGAATTTATTCAAATTCATCCAACTGCAATCCCTGGAGACGATAAGCTTCGTCTTATGAGTGAATCTGCACGTGGTGAAGGCGGACGTGTTTGGACTTATAAGGATGGTAAGCCTTGGTATTTCCTTGAAGAGAAATATCCTGCATATGGGAACCTAGTACCGCGTGATATTGCAACACGTGAAATTTTTGATGTATGTGTCAATCAAAAACTAGGTATTAATGGAGAAAACATGGTATATCTGGATCTTTCTCATAAAGATGCGCATGAGCTTGATATTAAACTTGGCGGAATCATCGAAATTTACGAGAAGTTTATGGGTGATGATCCACGCAAAGTTCCAATGAAGATCTTCCCTGCCGTTCACTATTCAATGGGTGGACTATGGGTGGACTATGAACAGCAAACGAGCATTCCTGGCTTATTTGCAGCAGGTGAGTGTGATTATTCACAGCACGGTGCAAACCGTTTAGGTGCAAACTCCTTACTTTCAGCTATTTACGGTGGGATGGTTGCTGGACCAAATGCGGTTAAATATATTGATGGTCTTGAGAAAAGCGTTGATTCTATTTCTTCTTCTGTATTTGATCGTCATGTTAAAGAAGAGGAAGCAAAATGGAATGGCATCTTGTCTTTAGATGGAACTGAAAACGCTTATGTTCTTCATAAAGAACTTGGTGAGTGGATGACTGATAACGTGACAGTTGTTCGTGAAAACAGCAAGCTATTGAAAACGGATGAGAAAATTGTAGAGTTAATGGAACGTTTCAAAAACATTAATATTAACGATACAGCAAAATGGAGCAACCAAGGGGCTGCATTTACTCGTCAACTAAAAAATATGCTTCACTTATCTCGTGTTATTACAATTGGTGCATATAACCGTAATGAAAGCCGTGGGGCTCATTACAAGCCAGAATTCCCTAATCGTAATGATGAAGAATTCTTAAAGACAACAATGGCAAAATACACTGGAGAAGATACTGCTCCTGCCTTCCATTACGAGGAAGTTGATATTTCATTAATTGAACCACGTAAACGTGACTATACAAAAAAACATTAAGAGAAGGGGAGAGTAAGTGATGAGTGACAAAAAAACAATTCGCTTTATTATAACTCGTCAAGACAGTCCAGATTCTGCACCTTATGATGAAGAGTTTGAAGTGGAGTACCGTCCGAACTTAAACGTTATTTCAGCACTCATGGAAATACGCCGTAACCCTGTTAATGTGAAAGGTGACAAAACAACACCAATAGCATGGGATATGAACTGTCTTGAGGAAGTTTGCGGTGCCTGTTCAATGATTATTAATGGAAAACCACGCCAATCTTGTTCGGCGCTAGTTGACCAATTAGAGCAGCCAATCCGTTTAGCTCCTATGCGTACGTTCCCTGTTGTAAGAGACTTACAAGTAGATAGAAGCCGGATGTTTGATTCATTGAAAAAGGTTAAAGCGTGGATTCCAATTGACGGTACGTATGATCTTGGTCCAGGACCACGTATGCCGGAACCAAAACGTCAATGGGCATACGAGTTATCTAAATGTATGACATGTGGTGTATGTTTAGAAGCTTGTCCGAATGTAAATAGCAAAACAAACTTTATGGGACCGGCTGTCTTTAACCAAGTTCGCTTATTTAATGCCCATCCAACTGGGGAAATGAATAAAGCTGAGCGTTTAAATGCGTTTATGGAAGATGGCGGAATGACAGGCTGTGGAAATTCACAAAACTGTGTGCAATCATGTCCAAAAGGAATTCCTATTACAACATCAATCGCTGCTGTAAACCGTGCAGCTACATTACAATCTTTCAAAAACTTCTTTGGAAGCGATCAAGTTTAATAAACGAAAGCCCTTCTTCCACTTGGAAGAGGGGTTTTTTGTTTTCAATTTATTCTAATAGTTATATAATTGTAGAATAAATGAATGATTATTCACTTTTGATTAGAGTGGGGGAGATTACATGAACAGAATAGGCTATATAAATGATTTTTCTGCTTGGGAAGAAGGTTTTGAATTTTTTCATCCTGTTAAGGTCCGTTTTTCAGAAACAGATATGTTCGGTCATTTAAATAATACAGTTCCCTTTACTTATTTTGAAGTAGCAAGAATTGAATTTTTCAAAAGCATCGGCTTTATGCAGAATTGGGTAAATCCAAAAAATGAAACCATTCCCGTTGTAGCTGATTTGCAATGCGATTTTTTAAAGCAGGTTTTCTTTGATGAACGTTTAAAAATATATGTGAAGGCAGCAACGATCGGTACAACTTCAGTAGATCTTCACTATATGGGGAAAAAAGAGGATGGATCCGTCTGCTTTACGGGCAGAGGGACAATGGTTCAAATTTCGAAGAAAACAGGAAAAGGCTATCCATGGACTGAAGAAATGAAAACTTTGCTTCAAAATCATGTCACGAAGCTTACTAATTAATTTTAATAACTTTTTTAAATAAAATCTTCTCCACTAAGGAATTGGTGTCACTCAAGTCCTCTGCCTTACATAAGATATTGTGACTAAATATATACCCATCCCGCGGTTCATAGCTGGCGAAAGGCAAGGAGGGTTACAATACTTGAAGGAGAACGAATTTACTCATAAGCCGTTACTCACCAAACGAGAAAGAGAAGTATTCGAACTGTTAGTACAGGATAAAACAACTAGAGAAATCGCTGGTGAATTGTTTATAAGCGAAAAGACGGTTCGGAACCACATTTCGAATGCCATGCAAAAGCTTGGTGTTAAGGGGCGATCACAAGCTGTTGTAGAGCTCCTTCGAATGGGAGAGCTAGAACTTTAATTAAGACCGGCCATCCATTATTGGATGCCGGTTTATATTATTTAATAAGTAAATTATATTTAATATACGCTTCTATATTTAATTCAGCCTTGAAATTTAGCTGAAAAAAGGTGAAAATAAATGCAATAGAGCTTGTGGATTATATCACTTGTTGGAATAGAAATAGCAATATAGGAGTTGTATGTAATGGATTTAGAAGATGTGAAAGCAGTTGATGAAATAGATACAGTAGCTATGATAGAAAAAGAGCTGCGCTATATATCAGGCATTATTAAGCAAAAGGGCCGTGAAATATTAAGCAATTACAAAATTACTCCACCCCAATTTGTTGCCCTCCAATGGCTTTTTGAAGAGGGAGATATGACAATTGGAGAGCTGTCGAATAAAATGTATCTTGCCTTTAGCACAACGACAGATCTTGTTGATCGTATGGAAAAAAACAACCTTGTTAAACGGGTTAAAGACCCTAATGACCGAAGAGTTGTTCGAATCCATCTTTTGGAAGAAGGGGAAAGGATTATTGACGAGTGTATTAAAAAGCGGCAATTATATTTAAAAGAGGTACTCGTTAATTTCACCGATGAAGAGGTTCAGCTCCTAAAAAATAACTTAACAAGATTACATCAAGATATGCGCGAAGAATGAGGCGGTTCGATTGGAAAATCCGATAGGTATTATTGATTCAGGTGTCGGAGGCTTGACTGTAGTGAAGGAAGTAATGAGGCAGCTCCCAAATGAGGAAATTATATATTTGGGGGATACGGCACGATGTCCATATGGACCAAGGCCAGGTGAAGAAGTTAAAGCATTTACTTGGGAAATAACGAGGTTTCTTTTAAACAAACAAATCAAAATGCTAATTATTGCCTGTAACACTGCAACAGCCGTTGCACTAGATGAAATCAGAAGTTCGCTGCCTATACCGGTAATTGGAGTGATATCTCCAGGAGCAAGAGCAGCGATAAAGAAAACAAAAAATAAAACGATTGGTGTCATAGGCACAGAAGGAACGATAAAGAGCGGCGCATATGAAATGGCCTTAAGGCAAATTAATAGCCGGGTAGTGATTCATAGCCTAGCCTGTCCTAAATTTGTCCCCCTCGTGGAAAGTGGGGAATTTGAGGGTCTTTTAGCTGAGAGGATCGTAACTGAAACGTTGCAGCCATTAAGAAATAAAGGAATGGATACACTAATATTAGGTTGTACACATTATCCATTGCTTGAGCCGTTAATACAAAAGGCAGTAGGGAAACAAGTCGGCGTTATTAGTTCAGGAGACGAAACAGCAAGAGAGGTTAGTACGATTCTTTATCATCAAGGCTTATTAAATAGCTGTCAGGACGAGCCAAAACATCATTTTTACACAACAGGATCGACAGATATTTTCACAAAAATTGCTTCCGAATGGTTGGCTGTACCAGTTCAAAATGTAAAAAAAGTTAAGTTATAGACCTCCTTTAGGGAGGTTTTTGTATTGGATAGGATTATCTGAGCATAGCGGTCACCAGTTCCGTTATTTGATGCAAAATGGGTTGATTTTTTATGCTTGCGGACATTGGTTCCTTCATTATGTAAAAAAACAGTGATTTTTATGCTTATTTTCGTATATAACGTATTCTGTGTCCGATTAGATCCTAAATAACCGTTGTTTTATGCTAATAATGGCTTTTGTGTCCGCATTAGCAATTCATTTCCAAGTCTATGAGAAAAATGATAAGATTATATCAAATATAATAGAATAAGGTGATATATTTTGTACGCACAGGCAGAAACTTATTTAAAGCAATACTTTGGATATTCCACATTTCGTTCCGGGCAAAAGGAAATTATCCACAATTTGCTGCAGCATAAAAATACGCTCGGCATCCTTCCAACTGGAGGAGGCAAATCCCTCTGCTTTCAGATTCCCGCACTCATTCTCCCAGGAACAGCCATTGTCATCTCTCCATTAATTTCCTTAATGAAAGATCAAGTTGATTCATTAATCACTGCAGAAATTCGAGCCACATTTATTAATAGCTCCCTTAATATGCAGGAATATAAAAAAAGAATGGCTGATATCCTTGCCGGGAAGTATAAATTAATTTATGTTGCTCCAGAACGTTTTGAATCAGACAGCTTTATAGAAATGCTCAATTCTCTGCAAATATCTATGATTGTATTTGATGAGGCCCATTGTATTTCCCAATGGGGCCATGATTTCAGACCAAGCTATCGTTCCATCATTAATCATTTGGGCAGACTTAATCAAGAACCCGTAGTTGCAGCATTAACAGCAACAGCCACAAAGGATGTTGCGGATGATATTCGGAATCTCTTACATATTCACGAATCTGATAGCTTCATTACGGGTTTTGCAAGGGAAAATCTTGCTTTTAACGTGATGAAGGGTGTTAACAAAAGAGAATTTATTACACAATATTTGAAGAATCATCCTAGAGAATCAGGGATTATCTATACATCAAGCCGGAAAGAAACTGATCAGCTATACAGCTACTTAAAGGAAAAGAACCATTCTGTTGCTAAGTATCATGCAGGAATGGGGGAGGATGCACGTAAGGAGTCACAAAACCAGTTTGTTTTTGATGAAGCTGATATTATGATCGCGACTAATGCATTTGGAATGGGAATTGATAAATCCAATGTTCGTTTTGTTATCCATTATAACCTCCCGCGTAATATCGAAGCTTATTATCAGGAAGCTGGCCGAGCAGGAAGGGATGGAGACGAAAGCTCTTGTTATTTATTATTTTCACCGCAGGATATTCAGCTGCAAAAGTTTCTTATTGAGGAATCCAACCTTGATTTCCAGAAAAGAGAGCAAGAATATAATAAATTAAAACAAATGATCCACTACTGTCATACTGAAAAATGTCTGCAAGCTTATATTATCGAATATTTTGATTCGCAATATGAGAATGCAGGCTGTGGAAAATGCAGTAATTGTTTGGATAAGCGGGAGCAGATCGAAATAACGGAGGAGGCGCTCATGATATTCTCCTGTATTAAAAGAATGGGAGAACGATTTGGTGTCACCTTAACTGCACAAGTATTAAAAGGCTCCCAAAACAAAAGGATTCGCGAATTTCAGTTTGATAAATTAACCACATATGGTTTGCTTCAAAATTATAAGGAAAAAGAAATTTCGGACATCATCAATTATTTACTGGCTGAAGGATATTTAACATTAACAGATAGTAAATTTCCGGTAGTCAGACTTGCTGAGAGGGTCGTACCAGTAATAAAGAAACAAGAAAATGTTTATATGAAAAAGACAATTCAAGCCCCTATAAAGGAAGCAGAAGAAAATAGTGATTTATTTTCAGAACTGCGGACTTTGCGAAAATCGATTGCGGATCAGGAAAAGGTTCCTCCTTATGTGGTCTTTGCAGATACTACTCTAAAAGAAATGAGCCAGTATTTTCCGATTGATCGGGAGGCAATGCTAAGAATAAAGGGTGTAGGGCAAGTAAAGTATGATAGATATGGTGAATTATTCATTGAAGAAATTAAGAAATTCATCAATGATCACAATATTAACTCTGTTGCTATTCAGCAGGTAGAACCACGTTCAGACGATAAGGAGATAAACGATGCGCCTAGCTATTTATTATCCTACCAATATTATTCGGAAGGGATAACGATCGATGAAATTGCCAAAAAGCGTAAATTTTCAGCGATTACCATTCAGAACCATATCATTCGTGCTGTTCAAGAAGGAAATGCGTTGCAATGGTCTGATATTTTTAATGAAGAGACAGAACAAATCATTATGGAGGCTGTAAAAAGAGTAGGAAGGGAAAAACTGAAACCAATTAAAGATGAACTCGACACTAATATTGATTATTTTACTATTAAAGCAGTCTTAGCGAAAAATGAATACACTTAAGTAGTTAATTGCCAATAAACAAATTCGTATGGCCCATCCAAAGACAGTTCTACAAAAAAAGCCGAATTTTTTTTCATCTAGCCGGTCTAAATTACAAACAGTCTCGTATACATGTTAGTACAAACTGTTCTTTGGAGGGATTATATGTCTATAAATAAAAAAACAACGATCGTTTCGGCTGTCTTTGCGTCATCGGTGTTTTTATCAGGTTGCGGGTTATTTGGTGGGAGCGGAAAAGAACAAATTGATCCGCCGAAATCAGTTGCCTACGAAGAAGATCAAACGGCTGTTGAAGGTCAAGAGGATGCGGGAATGGAAACTGCAGGAAATGATGAAGCTGTTACAAACACTGTGCAAACGGAGCTTTATTTAATTAATAAAGATGGATTAGTAGTCCCTCAAACTTTAAATCTGCCGAAAACAGAATCAGTCGCAACTCAAGCTTTGGAACATTTAGTAAAGGATGGTCCAGTAACAGAAATGCTGCCTAATGGCTTCATGGCTGTTCTGCCTGTTGATACGAAATTATCTGTTGATATTAAAGATAAGGTGGCAACAGTCAACTTCTCTAAAGAATTTAGGGAATATCAGGCTGAGGAGGAATTGAATATCCTTCAATCTATCACATGGACATTAACTCAATTTGAGTCGATCGATAAAGTAAAGTTTAAATTAAACGGTCATGAGCTTAATGAAATGCCTGTAAATGGCACTCCTATCGGTGAAGCATATAGCAGATCAAATGGTATTAATCTCGATACTTCAGATATCCTTGATATTCGCAATACGAAGCCTGTTACTGTCTACTATATTGGTGGAGAGGCAGACTCTTACTATTATGTTCCAGTAACTAAGAGAGTAACGAATACTGAGCCTAACAATTTGCGAGCTGTTGTAAACGAGTTAGTTAAAGGTCCTGGCATTTCCTCAAACCTTGAAAGTGACTTCTTAGCAGATGTTAAGCTTTTGGATGATCCAAAAATTGAAAATGGAAAAGTGACCCTTAATTTTAATGAGTCTGTATACAGCAGTTTTGAAGAGAAAATTGTTTCCAAGCATTTATTAGAAGCGCTTGTTCTTTCATTAACTGAACAAAAAGGAATAGAAAGTGTTGCGATCACTGTTAATGGCAAGTCAGATTTTGTCAATGAAGAAGGAGAAAAAATGGCAGAGCCTGTTACACGTCCGCAAAAAGTAAACACAGGTAGTTTTTAAAAAAAGTTTTTTGATATACTATATAAAGACAATGAAAGAGGAGGCAATGGACGCCCCCTCTTCTTTATTGTTTTTGGAATAAGGGAGGAATTTAACTTATGCGTGCTGACGGAAGGGAACAACAGCAATTAAGACCTATACATATTGAAACGAATTATTTAAAGCATCCTGAAGGATCTGTGTTAATAAGCGTTGGAGATACAAAAGTTATTTGTACTGCCAGTATAGATGAACGGGTTCCGCATTTTATGAGGGGAGAAGGAAAAGGGTGGATTACAGCTGAATATTCCATGCTTCCTAGAGCAACCGAACAACGGAATATTCGTGAAGCGGCGAAGGGGAAAATTTCTGGACGAACAATGGAAATTCAGAGATTAATTGGACGTGCTCTTCGTGCTGTTGTTGATCTTGAGGCAATCGGAGAGAGAACAATCTGGCTGGATTGTGATGTGATTCAAGCGGATGGAGGCACGCGGACTGCCTCTATAACAGGGGCCTTCGTTGCGATGGCTTTGGCTTTAGATAAAATAGCTAAAAGCAAAAAGCTAGCAAGCTATCCAATAAAAGACTTTTTAGCTGCAACAAGTGTAGGAATATTAGAAAATAAACAAGTTGTCGTAGATTTAAATTATATCGAAGACTCTAAAGCTCTTGTTGATATGAATGTGGTCATGATAGGGAATGGGGATTTTGTCGAATTACAAGGAACAGGAGAAGAAGCTACCTTTTCATACACCGAGCTCCAGGAGCTATTAAAAGCGGCCCAAAACGGAATGGCCTCCCTTTTTGAAATACAGAAAGAGGCACTTGGTGAAGCAATAACGAGTAAAATTAATCCAAGAAAAGAAAGTTTAGAGGGGAAGGCGTAGAATGCAAGAAGTGATTATTGCTACAAAGAATGCAGGAAAAGCAAAAGAGTTTGAGCGCATGTTCATGCCGCTTGGCTATAAAGTTAAAACCTTAATAGACTATCCGGAGATAGATGACATTGAAGAGACTGGGAGTACCTTTGAAGAGAACGCGATTTTAAAAGCAGAAAGTGTCTCAAAGGCACTAAATAAAATCGTGATTGCAGATGATTCCGGCCTCTCTATCGATGCGCTAAACGGCCGGCCAGGTATTTACTCTGCTCGTTATGCTGGAGAAGAAAAAAGCGATGAAGCCAATATGGCGAAAGTGCTAGATGAATTAAATGATATACCTGATAAAGACCGACAGGCTAGGTTTTACTGTGCATTGGCTGTTGCTGTTCCAGGCCTTGAAACATTTACTGTTTCCGGTACGTGTGAAGGATTGATCTTGCGAGAAAAAAGGGGCTCAAATGGTTTTGGATATGATCCAATATTCTTTGTAGTGGACAAGGAGAAAGCCATGGCAGAATTAAAACCAGAAGAAAAGGCAGAAATTAGCCATAGGGCACAGGCCTTAAGAAAATTAGAAAGCAAGCTCCCTACCCTTCACTCGGAAGGCAGGTAATCCATGAGAATTTTGATTGTCAGTGATAGCCATGGTTTGACGGATGAATTAGCGGAAATAAAAGAGAATTCAATGGAAATAGATAAACTGATACATTGCGGGGATTCTGAATTAAAGTCGGATCACCCGTGCTTAGAGTCTTTTACTGTAGTGCGTGGAAATTGTGATGTTGATAACTCATTTCCGGAGGAACTTGTAGAGGATTTAGGTGGTCATAAGGTTTTCATTACCCATGGCCATCGCTATGCTGTAAAATCAACCTTATTAAATCTAAGCCTGCGTGCTAAGGAAGTCGGTGCCAAGATTGTTTGTTTTGGCCACTCCCATAATCTAGGGGCAGAAATGATTGATGATATTCTTTATATCAATCCAGGAAGCATTCGGCAGCCAAGAGGACGAAAAGAGAAAACATATGTTATTATGGACATTGAAAAAGATGAAATTTGTCTGAGTGTTTATGATTTAAAGCTTGGAGAAATTAATGGATTATCACAAAAGTTTTTACTAACGTAAGATGTAATTAAAGCATATATTATTTAGGGGAAGATCACTTTCCCCTAAATAAAAAAATATTTACTTTTTATGTTGACATTTCATTGTTAGCCTAATATAATAAAACTTGTCGCTGAAGTTATTCTTTAAATATTTAATATGTCCCAGTAGCTCAGCTGGATAGAGCATACGCCTTCTAAGCGTACGGTCGGGAGTTCGAATCTC
>NZ_JBALOZ010000091.1:15984-16395 GCF_036965125.1 Bacillus sp. JJ1503 | reverse complement strand
TTTACGTATTTATTTATTTCACATGATTTAAGTGTTATTAAACATAT
Organism: Bacillus sp. JJ1503; assembly: GCF_036965125.1. Lineage (NCBI taxonomy): Bacteria > Bacillati > Bacillota > Bacilli > Caryophanales > Bacillaceae > Bacillus > Bacillus sp. JJ1503. The sequence continues at coordinate 16,348 of NZ_JBALOZ010000091.1, read as the reverse complement.
GTGTACAAGAGTTGGCGTTATGTACTTAGGGGAGATTGTAGAAATTGGAGAGGTGGATCAAGTCTTTGATAAGCCTGCCCACCCCTATACACAACTGCTCTTGCAATCTTTGCCGACCATCGATGAACAGTCCGCTTTTTCCCTTACGATGTATGAAGGTGAAATGCCTAAAGCTATCGATCCACCTGAGGGCTGCCGCTTTGCACAACGATGCCTTTATGCTGTTGAAGACTGCTCAGAAAAGCAAGAACTAGTAGATTATGATGATGGGCGGATGGTCCGGTGTCATTTGGTAAAGAGCTGATGGATGAAAGGTTCATGGTATACGTTTTGATAAGAAAGCGGCTCAAACGGTAGTCATGAG
>NZ_JBALOZ010000091.1:0-15913 GCF_036965125.1 Bacillus sp. JJ1503 | reverse complement strand
ATGGAACGCGTTTTGAAAAGAAAGTGCCTCAAATGGAAGCCATAAAGGGTTCATAGGAAGCGTTTTGGTATATCCGCATAAAAAACCCGCACCATGAAGTTTTCATAGCACTCGTTTTGGTAAAATCGCATGGAAAGGCCTCACCATAAAGGGTTAGAAGAATTTGTTCATTGCTATCGTTCTCAAATGAAGAAATGGTGCATAGACAAGAAGGGAGGAGGGACAATGTACCTGTCCCTCTGTTCCACCAACCGCCCCATCTATAAGACACCTGCCCCTTCCTTAACACCAAGCGGATTTAGGGCATTCGTACTATTCACATAAACAAACGCATCATATCGTTCCGACATCCTTGACGGCACATAATTCCCATAATGTTCATTCACCGGACTATAAACCACGCCAATTGCACGATGACCAATCGTTTGATTAAATAAATGCCTATTCTCATCATTAAACAAGATTATTTTATCCTTCGGCCCAGCTTTGTACATCAGATCTTCCCAGCTCCCATCTTTAGCGGGAGGAGTCATCATTTTTTTAAAATGATCACCCCAGCGATGAGCGGCAATCACGGAACCGCGATGTGTGCCAAAGCCAACAATAAAGATGTTTTCCTCGCCTACTTGTTCTCTTAGTAGCTGCCCAACGTTCACCATTCCTGCATCCGCCATATATGTGGCTCGGGCATCGCCCACATGAGTATTATGCTCCCAGACGATTCCCTTTGCCTGATTTCCGAAGAAAGCCATAATTCGATTCAGAACCTCAACCATATGGCGGTCTCGGATGTTCCACGATTCATTGTCATGGACTATCATCGTCCGGTAATAATTCTCCGCATTTGCCGTGATGAGGGCATTGACCTCGAGATTTAATCCACTTTCTTCATGATCTGAATAAGTATTTCTTTTTGAAGAGATTTCGGTTAACAGCTTTATGACTTCCTCCCGACAGTCTTCTCCGTAAAAGGCGGCCGATAAGCCATATTTTTCGGGCTGTCGATTGAATGGCTCGAAGCAGGCAAAAGTCTCTCGGGCAGCTTCAATATCTGAGGAGTTCGTTTCCTCTAAAAACTTCATTATTTCATCCATCGATTCCCAAAGGCTGTACAGGTCAATCCCGTAAAAGCCGACTTGTTTACCCCGAGGTTGCTTTCGATTATAGTCCCTTAGCCATTCGATCAGCTCAATCATTTCCTCATTCGCCCACATCCAAGTCGGCCAACGGTTAAACGATTGCAAAACGTCTCTAGCACGGGAATATGTGTTGTCCCAGCCTTTAATATACTCGTTAACCTGCTGACAGGCCGGCCAGTCGCACTCAACAGCAATAAAGGTAAATCCCTTTTCCACAATGAGTCTCTTTGTAAGCTCAGCTCGAATTTTATAAAACTCTGACGTTCCATGTGACGATTCGCCCAGCAGGACATACTTTTCACCGTTAATTCTTTTTATAAGAACGTCTAAATCCCCTAGTTCATTAAATGGACGTGCATGCTCTTGAATGGCTTGAATTAATTGTTCGTTCATTTTCATCCCTCGATATCTGTTGACTAATTATTAGGATATTGTTTCCTAAAAGTTAAGATCTATTACGGTGGAGGGTAGGGTGATGAAGGTTGAAAAGATCTAATCAAACGTTTGATTAGTAGGAATAACAGGAAAAATGTCTAATCAAACGTTTGAATATTAGGGAGGCGAAATAACCTTTTGGTAAAAGTTTAATTAAACGATTGATTAATATGTAGCCGAAAAATCAAAAGTACACCGCAAGCTTATTTGCATTTTTTTATAGGGAAGAGGGGACAGGGGCCTATCTGACCCCCAAAAAACCCCATCTGAAGAGATGGGGGTATACTGCATTATGGTTTACTGAAAATTCACCTTCAAAGTAACTTCCAATCTCTGTGCTGGATCCGAATTCGATACGCTCACAGGCAATTTAAAGAATTCACTCCAAAGAGTTGTAGTGCCAGGCTTTTTGTAACCTTCAAAATTAAACGGACGAACATCCCATTTTAAGTCGACTTGATGTTCCTGATTCGCAGAGTCTACGATTGTTGCCTTTTTTGGCAATGCTGCTAGAAAATCGTTGTAAGAAATATTTGCAGGAACTGTCAGGTCCTCTAAAGGTTTGATTTCTTTTAATGTTAGTTCAGATTTTAAAACAATTTTCACATAGTTAGATAGTCCATTTGTTCTTTTTGAAATGACAAATGGATTAGTGTCTGCATGATAAATAGTTTCTTTATATACATCGCCAATCTGAATTTCCTTCACACTTACGCCAGCTGGTGCATCGAAATGAATCGTGTATTCGCCAACTGGGATCTCGCTCATTTTGTAAACATGACTTTGGTTCGAAGGTGTTGTTCCAACTGTATATTCTCTTCTAGTCTGTTTGTTTTTTAGTTTAAAATTTGTGATGTTTGTAAAATCAATGAAGTTTGTGGAAGAGGTACTATCTTTATACAAAGTGATTTGGGCAGTACTTTTTTCTGCATTCGGATCTTCCGGCTCTGGTTCAGGCTCGCCTGGCTCTTCCTCATCATCAATCTGAGTTGCGACCACTTCTAATTTAATATTCCCCGTCATCCCTTGGAACGCAATGTCATTGTCCCCATGTGGCCATTCGGCAAAAATTTTAAAGCTCTCTACATCTGCTTCTGGTTTAAATTCCGTTTGGTAATTGATATCTGTCCAATCGCCGTTCATATTTCTTTGCAGTGTCAGTTTAATTGGTGTCGTGCCATCTGCAGGGAATAAATTGCCGCTTGGATTTAAATTCACTTTATATTGTACGGGTACTTCTGTATTGTTTTTGTTAATGCTGAAGCTATACACTTCGACTGGTTTCATTCCTGGATATAGCTTTCCATCTAAATTAAACTGTGCATCTCCGATGGTTGTCCCTTCTGAGTTCACAGCTTCAACCTCGAAGCTAGCCGCAGTGGCAGTATTGTTATCACTTGTAAAGCTTTTGGAGAAATAAGCAACTGTCCCCATAACGGCAATCGCTACAAAAATGACTGCAATTAAACTTATTCCAATCTTCTTCTTCACTGGTTCATCTCTCCTTTGATAGTAGGTAATGCTTAATATTTGCCAAACTAGCTATTTAAGAGATTCACCTCCTTATTAGGCGTTATTTTTAAAAAAACCATAGGAATCTCAAGCTTTTATTTCGCTTTTCGGTGTTTTTCTATTGGTTGAAAAGAAATTTTGACTAATGCCTATGGCTATACAAACGAGGAAAATGGCTGCGATGATGATTAAACCAGGGGGACTTTTAATGAAATCTGTTAGGTAGCCAGCATTTGGTATATGGAAGCGTACGGATCCGATTACTTGTTCGGCTGAAACTAAGCCTTCATCCTCCATATTGTTGGCATCTCCTTGCGTTTGAAAAAAGACTTTCCCATCCTGATTGACTAATTCTATGATTCTATGAGTCACAAAAGTGTTTTCGTTATTACGGTATGTAATGATCTCATCAACTTTTAGTTTTTCAGGATCTACGGCTTTAACTGCTACTAAATCACCAGGTTCTAATTTTGGTTCCATGCTTCCTGTCAATACGGTCATTACCTTAAAACCAAGGATAGATGGCAAATAATTAGGATTCTGTTTTGATTGATAGAGAGAATATATTGAGGAAAGACTAAGAAGAATTAAGATTGCTAGAAAAATATTGCCTGTCCAGCTTAAAATTTTTTTTGTCATGAGTACACCGCCTTTATAAGAAATGTCTTTTGTTCTTTTTACAGAACAATTAAATTTATTATAATTCGTTATACGGAATAATTCAAGATTATTTGTTCTTAATTAAGAAGCGGTTTTCCGGTAAAAAAGGATTTGCTCATCATGATGAACAAATCCTTTACCTATTTATTGCCTCACAGTAATCGTTGTACCGGATTTAAGTGTATTAAATGCTTCATCTCTAATTGTCGTTTTGGTAGCTGTTTGAATGGTGAGGCTGTCACCTTCAAAGGTCGTTTCTTTTTCCGGAAGAATGATTAGTTCTTTTTGATTGGCTCCTCTTGTAATCGAGTAGTTTTCTAATGGAATCTGCTTCTTATCTAAAATTATAATGAAATCCGAATGGCTGTTTTCTAAGTAAATAGATTCAGAGAAGGTAAGGTAAATCTTGTTATCATTTTTTTTGACGGCTCCGGTCAAGATGGGTTCTGTATTATCGCCCAGTGTGATTGTGGCTGTATAAGGATTCATGGTGTTATCGGATAAATCTTTTATGCCGCTTGCTGTAATGTTGTATTTCGTTGTAGAAGGGATCGTGCCTTCCGGAAATGTTATGGTGACTTCCTGAAGATCATTGCTTATAGTTAACACAGAATGGACGGGAATCGGCCTGCCATTCAACAGGTAATTTGCTGCAGAAGTGGCTGACTGTGCTTGGACACGTTCATTAAATGACGCCTTGAATTGTCCATTTGCAGATGTTTCAAAAAAAGTAACCTCTGGCTTATCTTGATCGAACTTTTTCGTAACAGAAGTAGTAAAGGCGCGATTGTTATTTTGGGAAATTGAATTGTCCTTAACGGCTCCTTCTGCGACTGAAATGGTTAGGAGTCCGTCTGAAAGGCCATTTGCATCCAAGATCATTTTGTTATCTACGTTTGATCTGACTGTTGCCTGAACGGATTTATTGTTTTGGTCAGTTACTTTAATTTTGCTGGCAGTTGGAAGCCCCGATTTTAACGTTTTATTAAAAGTGAGATGAATTTCATTTTTATTTTTATCGTAAGCAGCTTGAACAAATTGTGGCGGTGATAAATCCTTGTTGATGGTAATCGTTCGGTCATATGTCTTTCCGGTGTTATCCTCTAAATCCTTATAGCCTTTGACCGAGATGTTTAATCTAGCGGATATTTCGTTTGTTCCATAAACAGATGGCGGTAATTCAATGTCAAATTTAGTTTTGCTGCCGTCTGAAATATCTTTTACAGAAGCAGGTTTAATCGTTGTGTTGCCTTTCTTGATANNTTCAGTAAATTCAATGGTGAATGTTTTTTCGTCTTTTACTTGTAGAGATTTCACTTCTGGAGGTGTGGTGTCGGCTGCTGGGTTATATAGGAAAGTGCTTCTATAGGTGTCCATTGTATTTGGGGTATTGATCACTAAATCTCTTGCGCCAGTTATGACTATTGAATAGGAGCGCCCTTTACGCAGGCTGATCCGGTCAAGCTCAGATTTTGGGACCACGATCGTGTCTGTATCACTGTTCAGCTGATTGTATTTCACTGCTTTGCCGTCAATTGTCACCGCAATAGGTGAATTAAAGGCAATTAGCTCGGAAAAAGTTACCTCAACATTCCCGTTAGATTGGGTTTTGACTGTCGTGATGGTTGGTTTGATTTTGTCAGAGAATGTGAAAGTGGTGACATAATCGTTTTGTCCTAAAGACTCGTAGTTGACTGTTTGGATATTTTTCTTCACTGTTACCGTGTAAGAAGAATTAGGATAGAGCGGTTCGTGCAATTCGATAACGGCTGTCTTTTTATCAGCAGAGAGGTTGACGCTTTTAATCGCTCTGCCAGATACAAAGTAGTTAGACAAATTTTCGGCTCCGTTTGATCCTGTGCCAGCTAACATCGCTTTGCTGAATACAACCTTAATCCGCTTTGGCTCGGCAGCACTGATTTTATCAACTTTTGGGGTGAACGTTGCAGAGATGGAATTAAGGCGATCGGTTAATGTTTTTTTAATCACTGAATTGCTGACAAATGGCAAGTATGTTCGAGCTTCACTGAGATGAGCTTCAGCTTTTGAAAAATTGCCGCTGGCTATAGATCTTTGGGCTAAATCAAGTTCAATTTTTACCGTAACCGCATATATCGCACTGTCTCGCACTTTCTCAGCAGACTGCTTGTAGTGGGAGCGAATCAGGTCACGTGTTGACTTCCCGTATACACGGTCTAACATAATGGCTTGCTTGCGGATTTCCCTTGAGAGCTCGTGATAGGCCAATTCCGTTTGATCATTAATCAGGTTTAAGTTTAGTTGATGGGTTAATGCCTGCTGCTTGGCCTTAATTTTTTCCCCGGCTGTAATAGCATCAATATAATACATCGTTCGGTTAATGTGGAGTTTGACATGTTCGTCAAGCTCAGCTAAATACCGATTTTTTTGTGCTGTCGGTAATGTGTTCGCAGCTTTGACTGCTTGATCATAGGCCGCTTTTGCGTTATTATAGGCAACCCATGGCCGGGTTTTCCCATCTGCGCTTCCTTCAATCGAAATCGCCCATTTTAAAATTGTCCCCGCATCCCTTGCCGCCTTCACGAGCTTTTCCACTTCGCTAACGGATGCTGCCTCAGCTGGGTTTGTTGTGATTATTGCAGAAACAGCTAATATAGAAGCGCTCCCTGTATAAATTATTTTCTTTTTCTTCATTCATTTGCCTCCTTTAGTGCTGGTTAATGTAAATATATTCCCATTTTAAAAGATTATTAATGATAGATAAATAGATAAAAAGGCATGAGAGTTGGCAATGGGGAAGGGCAATTAGATGCTATTTTGTGAGAGTGCGGGGGATGTTTTTATGAATTGGCTGAAAATCACCATAATTGGCGACAAAGTGATTAATTGGCTGACAAATAGCATTGATTGGCTGATAAACCTCCATATTTGGCTGATAAAGTGCTAAAATTGGCTGATAAACTACCCGAATTGGCTGATAAACCATTCAATTCGGCTGACAAACTCATTTTTAACAATAAATCAGACTGCTGCCCCCTTAAAATCAGGTGAAAATGGTGAAATAACTTGAATATTTCCTTTATAATTTACTAGGAGTATATAAAATTGGATGAAAGAAGGTATTCCTATGAGTGAAAGGGCGAAAATTTCACAAAAAACGGCTATTTTACTAGAACGTGCACGGAGATTTGGTGTAGCTGATGATGTGTTGCTTGCCAGTAAGGTAAAAGGAGATCCCACTCCGTTAAAAGTTGCCGAGGAACAATATTATCAATATGATGATTTTTTTACCTATGCGGAAAATCATGGTGAGGATTTAGAGTCAGCTATAAAAAATGGCTACCTAATGAAGTTTAATACAAATGGCGGCATCCAGACCTGGCTAAAAGAGCGATTTGGCTTAGAGGCCGAACGCGATTATCTCTTTAGTCCCGGAAAATTTACTCAATTGAAACTGTCCATTGAACAGGCCAAAATTCTACTCAACGTATTAGCAGGCAATTGGGTCATGCTGATATCTTCCGATGGGAGTGAATATGTGGCGGAGGACTATGATTTTGCTGATGGGATTGAAAATGTGATAAATGCTAGTTTAGTGATACGATCCGAATTTTAGTAAATGACTTGTTTTGGGGCCTGTCGAGGAAGTCGGTTTATCCTGACTTTCTCGACAGGCTCATTTTTGGATCTCGCTAGTGCTTTGTTTCCACATGAAATTTTGGAAACAACTCACCATTTGACGCCACTTTCTAATTACTACTATTAAAAAAACCGCCCCCATCAGGACGGTTAGTACACTGGAATTTTCGGCATGGCCACCCAATGGCCATCTGATACCTCAACAAGCTCCGATGTGCTTAATTGATATTTATCATCATCTGTTTGCTCTTCCATCAAGACTCTCTTTTTCTGTCTTTCGATTTTCGGATCGGGAATCGGAATGGCAGAGAGCAGGGACTTTGTATAGGCGTGCTGCGGATTGGAGTAGAGCTCCTCACTTTCGGCTAGCTCGACAATTTTTCCCCGATACATGACAGCGACACGGTCACTAATATGTTTGACCATTGAAAGATCATGGGCAATAAATAAATAGGTTAAGCCAAGTCGATGCTGTAAATCTTCTAACAAGGTGACTACTTGTGATTGAATCGAAACATCTAGTGCTGATAGCGGCTCATCACATACGATGAATTTCGGCTCTACAGCTAAGGCACGGGCAATGCCGATCCGCTGACGCTGACCGCCTGAAAATTCATGTGGATAGCGCAAGGCGTGTGATGGTTCCAGTCCAACCATATCAAGCAGTTCTTCCACTCTTTTCTTCCGTGCCTCTTTACTAGGTGACAGTTTATGAATATCCAGTGCCTGCCCAATAATATCTAGAACCTTAAAGCGTGGATTCAGTGATGCATAAGGATCCTGGAAAATCATTTGCATATGCCGGCGCATAGTTTTCATTTCGTTTTGGGTAAGCCGATTAACTGGAATCCCTTGGTATAACACCTCGCCGCCAGTAGGCTCATGAAGCCGCAAAATCGCTCGGCCTGTTGTAGACTTGCCAGATCCAGACTCTCCTACAAGCCCTAATGTTTCGCCCGGTTTAATCTGAAAGCTAATATTATCTACTGCTTTCAGAACATTTCCCTTGCCTAGATCAAAGTATTGCTTAAGGCCATGGACTTCTAATAATGATTTACTAGAATCAATGCCAGGCAAGATGAGAGGGGCAGGCTTTGGTTTCTTTTTCTCATTAAGTTTGGGCAGTGCATTTAGCAGTTTAAGCGTATAAGGATGCTTTGGCGATTCAAAGATTTCCTCAGTCGTTCCGGTCTCTACAATTTCCCCGTTTTTCATGACGACAACCCGATCACACATACTCGCAACGACACCAAGATCATGGGTAATTAAGATGATCGATGTGCCAAATCGTTCTTGCATATTTTTCATCAGGTTTAAGATTTGAGCCTGAATGGTCACATCAAGTGCAGTTGTCGGTTCATCTGCAATTAGAAGCGTTGGACGGCAGGCGAGTGCAATCGCAATCATGACCCTTTGCCGCATTCCTCCTGAAAATTCATGGGGATACTGATTATAACGCGTTTCACTGTCGCGAATGCCGACTAATTTTAATAATTCTATTGCTTGATTCTTCGCTTCTTTTTTCGATAATTTTTGATGTTTGATTAGACTTTCCGCTATTTGTTTTCCGATACGGATGGTTGGGTTTAGGGAAGTCATAGGGTCCTGGAAAATCATACTAATGTCGCGACCGCGAATATGTTCCATTTCCTTTTCCGTTTTGTTCGCAAGATTTTCCCCTTGAAAAAGAATTTCGCCGTCTTTCATAAAAGAGGGAGGAGAGGGGAGCAGTCGCATAATGGACCTTGCAGTCACACTTTTCCCGCTTCCAGATTCCCCTACAATCCCTAAAGTCTCTCCTTTTCTGACTTCAAAGCTCACACCTCGCACTGCTTCAAACTCATGATCTCGGGACATGAAGGATACTCGTAGGTTGTTTATCTTCAATATTTGTTCCACACTTCACACCTGCCCATATTCAACGTTTTTAAATTGCTTATTTATATACATGAATGTTTTTAGTTTGATAATTAATTTTGTTGGCGATCAAACCGCCTTTACATACCTAATCTCTCTTGTTTTCGTCCCGAATAAAATCCGTTCGCATGCATAAGGCTGGTAATCAACAATAAACTCTACTATAGCCAGTAAAATAGATATATTCTGCCAAGCAGCCACATATTCTAGTAAGAATAACTATTTTTGCATAATAACTACATATTGACTTTAATATTAGAATTAAAATATACTATACTGGTCGGAATAATGCAATATACGAGGAAGGAGGAAATCTCCATGGAAGTTATCAAGGGTGCTGATGCGAATAAATTAAGGAAAAGCTTAAGTTTTTCAGAAACCTTAAGCCAATCTTACAAGAAAATGCAGCCACATCCTGCCTATAAATGGCTTATATATATTCTGGGCCTTCCGGTGCATCTCATTGTTTTTATTATTTACCTTAACAACAGAAAACGAGATACATATTCCTCTCTGTTTAAGGAAAAAGAGAACCAACTTGCTGAGTCCGGGCTAAGGGAACAGTTAAAGCAACAATATAGGGACCAAATATTACGGAAACAAGCGTTTTTCGGACAAAAGCAAGAGGAAGCCAAAACGCATCAGCTTGCGGCAATTTGGGCTGAAGAACAGTTTCAAAAAATAGTGGCTGAAAGAACAGCTGAGCTCTTAGAACAGCAAGGGCATGAAAGATTAACTTATGAATCTATTTTTCATTCGCTCATCAAACATCCGCTGTTTCTATTATTAACGTTTTTACCCGGATTGCCTATGTATCTTTTAATTTTCATACATAGCAACCCTTATTTGAAATATATATTTGAAAGATTGGTCATGAGTATATTCGTTATTGTAGGTGTTGCGTTTTTCGTATTTAGTATTTTGTATATTTCACCTTTCGATCCGGCAGCTAATATACTCGGGGAAACGGCTACAAAGGAACAGATTGCAGCCTTTAATCAGATTTACGGTCTTGATCAACCTTATCTGACACAATTATGGAATGCCATGAAAGGGATTTTCACCTTTGATTTAGGAGCCTCCTATTCTGGTAATGAAGAGGTTGCTGCAAGTATTGCTAGAAAGTTCCCAATCACGTTAACGCTCACACTCATAGCCTTAATCATGGCGATTGTTATTTCGATTCCGATCGGAATTATTTCAGCAACAAGGCCAAATTCTTTCTTTGATTATACGTTTATGTTTATTGCTCTTATCGGATTATCAATCCCTAACTTTTGGCAAGGGCTTATCTTTATCTTAAATTTCTCGATTAAATTACAATGGCTGCCAGCCACCTTCAATCCGCAAAACTGGCTATCCATTATTATGCCTGCAGTTGTTCTAGGAACGGGCTTAACTGCCTCAATCGCTAGGATGACCCGCTCGGCCACACTTGAAGTAATTAATGAAGATTATATTATTACAGCGAAAGCCAAGGGACTAAATAAACGCCAAGTATTATGGAAGCATGCGGTGGGCAATGCGATGATTCCTGTTATTACGGTTATTGGCCTCATGTTTGGCGGCATGCTTGGTGGAGCGGCTGTTACAGAAAAGGTATTTAATATTAGCGGAATTGGAAGCTATATTGTTGATAAGCAATTTATACCTGATATCCCGAGTATTATGGGTGGAGTTGTCTATATTGCGATTACCATTTCTTTAATTAATTTATTGATCGATATTCTGTATGCGTTTTTTGACCCGCGGATCCGATCAAAAATGAAACAATATTAAAGCAGGTGTATAGAAGATGTCTACTCATATGAGGGAAAATGAAAGCTATTTTAAGCAGCACGCACTAAAAATTTCACCAGAATACAGGCAGGCAAGCTTTACATCGATCACATCGCTTGCCTTGACCATTATTTTTCTATATAGCAGCTTTAATTTTTCTGTAAATACCATTAAGCCATTTGTGTTTGGTGTTTTTATCGCATATGCGCTGTTTACGCTTGTACAAATCGTCATTACGTTGAAAATTAAGCAAGATCTTAAAAAGTCTGGCGAAATACGAAAGTCAACTAGAGTTCTAGGATACTTTCAGCTATTAAGTATTTTAACAGCAAATGTATTCGTGGCGACTTTTGCCTTTCAGCTAATTAAAAGAGAAAAATCACCCGAATATATATTTGCTGTTTACATGCTACTCACTCAATTTTTCATTATTGCCGTGTCAGCACTGAATCTTTTCAAGCCTTATGTCTCTGATACCTTTCTGCCATCAATGGGCTTCCTAATTATTACGGCGGTATTCTATTTGGCAGTCCTTATTTTTACTGCAAAGGATCAAGGAGGCAGTGGCAAGGAAAAATGGAAGTTCTTTTTGGGTATACCTTTAGTATTGACTGCTATTACTGGCAACCTTTTTGCACTAGTAATAGGCATTCATTTTATAAAAGAAAAATGGAGAAACAATGAAATTAGTATAGGTAAGTGGTATAAAATTTGGGAGAAAATTTCAACGAATACGACCTCTATGCTAGGATTGTTTTTTATCATCTTTATTTTTTCGATTTCCATCTGCAGTTATTTGACCTTTGATTATAGCATGGCAGTGGATAACGATTATAGTGCTATTCTGCAGGCTCCGAGTCTTACTTATCCGCTTGGAACAGACAATTTTGGCAGGGATTTATTTTCTCGAATTGTTTTCGGGGCAAGGATTTCTCTCATTGTTGGGGTATTATCGACCGCGATTCCATTTTTGATTGGAGGATTCTTAGGAGCGATTTCTGGCTATTATGGAAACCGCACGGACAATATTATTATGCGCTTGCTTGATATATTGTACGCGATTCCAGGTATATTACTGGCGATTGTTATTATTGCCGCTTTTGGTTCTAACGCTATGACCCTTGTGATTGCCCTTAGTGTCGGGTCCATTCCAACGTACGCGAGAACGATGCGTGCCAACGTTCTGATGGTTTCAAACTATGAATATGTTGAATCTGCGCGTGCACTCGGATCTAGCAACCTATCAATTATTTTTAAGCATGTGGTTCCTAATTCACTTGCCCCTATGATTGTGAAATCTACACTAACTATTGGCGGTGCGGTTATTGCCACAAGCAGCTTAAGCTATCTGGGCCTAGGTGTCGAGCCGCATATTCCGGAATGGGGAAACATATTGAAAATTGGCAGTACCTATCTTGAATCCCATTCGTATTTAGCCATCTATCCGGGGCTGGCTATTATTGCTCTCGTTTTATCCTTTAACTTTTTGGGAGATGGGCTTAGGGATGCTCTTGACCCGAAGCTTGATTAATATAATTAAATTTTAGGAGGAAAGATTATGAAAAAAATGATTCCACTACTCCTTGCCTTCGTCTTAATGCTGGCAGGATGTGTGAAAACTAAATCAGATGTTAATGAAAAAGCTGGATCTGATTCTAAAGCTGGCGGTACTGCTAGCGAGCAAGTTGAAATCGAATTACTTGGAATGAGCAGCGGGGAGGAAGATCTAAATATTCTCCGTGACCAGCTTGTTAAAAATGGATTTAAAGTAAAACTAAATATTCAACCTGACTATGGCAGCTTTAAAGCTCAACAAGATGCAGGTAACTATGATGCAGCATTATCTAGCTGGACAACTGTAACAGGAAATCCAGATTACGCTGTCCGTTCACTATTTAAAACAGGCGGAGATTATAGCATCCTAGCTGATTCTGAAATTGATGACCTAATTGATAAAGCAAGCACGCAAACTCCTGAGGAATATGCAGAAACGTATAAGCAATTGGAACAGAGTCTAGTATTTGACAAGGCTTATATTGCACCATTGTACATTTCTTTAAAATCACAGGCAGTAAACAAAGACGTATTAAAGCCTGAATCTGTTAGACTTTCTAAATCTCGTGCACTTGCATGGGAGCCGATTGATTTTATTGATGAATCAAAACGTGCAACAGAACCGCTTATTTTGTCTCAGACTATGTCGACTTTAACATCACTTGACCCAATCAAGGGAAATGATGGTTCCATCAATCAGATTAATACAAATATGTATGTTCGTTTAATTAACTTAACAGATGATGACAAAATTACATCTGACGGCTCACTTTCTCTTAACCATAGTATTGCAGAAGGTAATGAAGAGTATTATTTCATCTTAAGAGATGATATTAATTTTGCGAAAATCACTGATAAAAAAGCAGTTGATACAGGCGAACGTGTTGGTGCAGACGATGTTATTTTCTCTTTAGACCGTGCGAAAAATAAAGATTCCGTGCCTGATCACCGCACATACAGCTTGCACGAGCATATTAAGGATGTTGAAGTTGTAACTGATTTAAATGCACTTGATCAAGTGAAACAATCTAGCGGCAGCGACTCTGTCAAAGCAGCTCTTGAAAATGGCTTAGATACTAAAATTACTGAACTCGTTGCAGATAAAACACAAGCGAACAATAAAGAAGGTAAATATCAAGTTGTAAAAGTAACAACAACAGAACCTTTCCCGCAAGTGCTTAACTATTTAGCACACCAATCAGCTGGGATCGTTTCTAAAAAGCAAGTCGAAAGCATTAACACTTACGACGTAGCAACCTTTGATGTAAACAAGGATATTCCGTATGGAGACCAAAACACAGTAACAGAAGGCGACAAATACAACAACACTTTATACACAAGCGGCCCATACATCCTTTCACACAAGAACGATTATGAAGCCATTTTCTACAAAAACCCTGGCTACATGAAAGGAACAGAGCACGAGCCAAAGATTGCTAATATTAAACTTCGCTTCATCAAAGATATAGATAGTTCTCTATCTGCCTTACGTAACGGCGAAACTTACGTATTATACGGCATTCCTGAAAACAAACAAGAAACCGTTGAGAGCGACAGCAAGTTAAAACTTCAAAGTATGGAAAGCAACGGTGTATCTTACCTGCTTTTCAACACAGCTAATCGAGATGTGGCCAAGAGTGAAGACTTAAGAAAAGCCATTCTACACTCCATTAACCAAGATGAAATTCTTAGCTACTACCATGGCAAGAAGGTCAAAGCTGTATCCACAGTAAGCCCGCTTGTCAAAACTGGACTCGAGCTGAAAGCAGATCCTGCTAAAGTGAAAGAATTCCTTGAAAAATATCAGTCTAGTAAATAATGCATAGAGAAAAACGGATGGGTGCGTGGGCGCCGATCCGTTTTTTTTTGGTGCTGTGATGTGATTAATGGGGGTGCAAAAGTAAATTGGCTGATAAACACCATGATTTGGCTGATAAACCCATCGATTTGGCTGACAAAGTGTTTTTTGACATTAAATGAGATTGTGAAAGGCTACAATGTTTCTGTTTTTTTAGTTAATGAATGGTTTCCTGTATAATCTAAGTTAATATTTGCAGAAAACTGTAAGGGAGAGTCCAATAAATGCTCATTCAATGTACAAAGAAACTTTTAGACCAACTTGATATCAAATCTGATATTCAGGTAAAGGAAGAACCACTTTTTTCATGGCATGCCCATTTAATCACCCTTAACCGCAGGAAGACTATTGTACTTGTGAATGATCAAAATAGGTATGTGGTTGTTTTGCACGGACTAAAAGCGAAGGAATTTAAAAATCTCGATGAAGTTATATTACAAGGAATTCGTGAGACATTTAGGGAAGAGGGAATTAAGGATGAGGTAATAGAAAAGTTTCTCTCCCAATCTAAGGAAATCAGCTATACAAAAACAAAGGACCGTACCTCTGTAGCAAGAATGAATAAGGCTTGTGAAAATGTTTATTTTTTCGAGGAGCTACTGGAAAACGATTCTATCTTCAATACAAGGATGAGTATGCGGGTCAGCCGCTTTCTTGTGGGTGATGGGAAAAATAAATATATTGTGCCAAATGAAGAGATGTATAAGGATCTAGAAGAATTTGCTGGTGAACCTATTTTTATGACGAAGGCGGTACAACTGAAAGTCACACTTAGGCTGGAAAATAGGAATGTTTGGCGACGAATTCTTGTTCCGATTAATACGACCTTTAATCATTTGCATCATATTCTTCAGGCAGCCTTCGGATGGCGGAACTATCATCTCCATGAATTTTATGTTTATGGTAATGCACCATCTGAACATGTCTTATCAATAAATCATTCTGCTCATCATAAGGAGGGGCTTAAACCAATGGTGAATCTGGTTAGTCACGAAGAAGCTTTTGCCTACCGGAATGATGTTGAGATGAAGCTTGATACCGATATTAAGTTATCAGAATATATCCCTGCATACAAGAGGCTGAAATATAATTACGACTTCGGTGATAACTGGCAGCACGATATCGAGGTGGAGGAAGTAATGGACAATTATAATGCCAACTATCCTGTTTGCCTTGAAGGAGGAGGCAATACACCTCCAGAAGATGTTGGAGGGACCTATGGTTTTGAGGAGTTTTTAAAAATCCTTGCTGATCCCATGCACCCTGACCATAACCATATAGTCGAGTGGGGGAAAATGCAGGGCTATAAGGATTTTGATATTGAGGAAGTAAATAGAGAACTTAAAAATATGTGATGGGTTATTAGTATCTTTTATGGCTTACTGAATACTTAGAAGGGCGGCAGAAGGGTTCTTGTAAAGTGTTTTATTGGACAGGAATC